>JASLSL010000171.1 GCA_030743445.1 Alphaproteobacteria bacterium | reverse complement strand
TTCTTCGCCGCGGGCTTCTTGGCCGCCGGCTTCTTGGCGGCCGGCTTCTTCGCCGCGGCCTTCTTGGCGGGTTTCTTATCGGCCTTTTCTTCCGCGACCGCTTCGGCCGGCTCGGGGGCCGGCTCGGGGGCCGCTTCGGCGTCCGGCTCGGGCGACGCTTCCTCGGCCGGTTGTTCTTCCGCCTCGGGCGCCTCTTCCGACACCGCCTCGGGCGCCGCGGCATCGTCCTTCTTCTGCTCTTCCATCTCCTGCTTCGAGCGGATCGCCGCCCCCAGGATATCGCCGAGCGAGGCGCCGGCGTCCGAGCTGCCGTAATCGGCCATCGCCTTCTTCTCCTCGTCGACCTCGCGCGCCTTGATCGAGAGATTGACCTTGCGGCCGGCCTTGTCGACCGAGGCGACCTTGGCGTCGACTTTCTCGCCGACGGCGAAACGGTCGGGCCGCTGTTCGGAGCGGTCGCGTGACAGGTCGGCCTTGCGGATGAAGCCGTGCATGCCCTCCTCGACCGAAACTTCGATGCCGTTGTTGACGACCTTGGTGACGGTGCAGGTGACGACGTCGCCCTTCTTGACCTTGGTCAGGCCTTTGGCGACCGGGTCGTCGGTCAGCTGCTTGATGCCGAGGCTGATGCGTTCCTTCTCGACGTCGATGTCGAGCACCTTGACCTTGACGACCTCGCCCTTCTTGTAGTCGGCGATCGCTTCCTCGCCGGAGCGGACCCAGTCGAGGTCCGACATATGGACCATGCCGTCGATGTCGCCCTGCAGGCCGACGAACAGGCCGAACTCGGTGATGTTCTTGATCTCGCCCTCGAGCTCGGCGCCGACCGGCGTGCCTTCCATGAAGGCGTCCCACGGGTTGCCCTCGCACTGCTTGAGGCCGAGCGAGATGCGCCGCTTCTGCGGGTCGGTGTCGAGGACCATGACCTCGACTTCCTGGCTCGTGGAGACGATCTTGCCCGGATGCACGTTCTTCTTGGTCCAGCTCATCTCCGAGACGTGGACCAGGCCCTCGATCCCGGGCTTGAGCTCGACGAAGGCGCCGTAGTCGGTGATGTTGGTGACCCGGCCCGTGAACTTGGTGCCGACCGGGTACTTCGCCTCGACGCCGTCCCACGGATCGGCCTCGAGCTGTTTCATGCCGAGGCTGATGCGCTGGGTCTCGCGGTTGAAGCGGATGACCTGGACCTTGATGGTCTCGCCGATCTGTAGCGCCTCGGTCGGATGGTTGATGCGCCGCCAGGCGATGTCGGTGACGTGCAGAAGGCCGTCGACGCCGCCGAGATCAACGAACGCGCCGTAGTCGGTGATATTCTTCACCACGCCCTCGAGCACCTGGCCTTCCTCGAGGCCGGCGATCAGCTTGTCGCGCTCCTCGGCGCGGCTTTCCTCCAGCACGGCGCGGCGCGAGACGACGATGTTGCCGCGGCTGCGGTCCATCTTGAGAATCTGGAACGGTTGCGGGGTGCCCATCAGCGGCGAGATGTCGCGCACCGGCCGGATGTCGACCTGGCTGCCCGGCAAAAAGGCGACCGCGCCCTGCAAATCGACGGTGAAGCCGCCCTTGACCCGGCCGAAGATCGAGCCGCTGACCCGGTCGCCGGCCTCGAAGGCCTTCTCGAGCTGGGTCCAGGCTTCCTCGCGCCGCGCCTTCTCGCGCGATAGCACGGCCTCGCCGGCCTTGTTCTCCATCCGCTCGAGGAACACCTCGACCGTATCGCCGACCTTGAGCTCGGGATCGTCGCCCTCCATGGCGAACTCGCGAAGTGCAACGCGGCCTTCGGATTTGAGGCCGACGTCGATCAGCGCGAAGTCGTTCTCGATCGCGATGATCGTGCCGTTGACGACGGTGCCGACTATTTTCCCCTGGGAGCCGAGCGACTCTTCGAGCATCTCGGCGAAACTTTCCTTGCTTTCGCTACCTTTGGCAGGCTGTGCATCCGCTGACATGTTTTCGGGTCTTCCTTTCGGTCTTCATTTCTGATTTCGGGCCGGCCGGTTGTCTCCGGCGGTCTTGGGTTGATACCGGTATCCCGTCCGCAACCGAGATCGAGGGCGCAGGGCGGGGATGGTTCGGTTCCACAAGCTTCAGCGCGCCTCGATGAATTCCAGCGCGGCGGCGAAGGCCGCATCGGCATCGAGATCGGAGGTATCCAGCACGAAAGCGTCCTCGGCCGGCCTCAAGGGCGCGACATCGCGTTTGGTATCGCGGGCGTCGCGCTCCCGCATCTCCTGCAAAACGCGCGCATATATAGGGGCTTCGCCGCGCTCTAGCAACTCCTTATGGCGGCGCTCGGCGCGAACCTCGTCGCTGGCGGTGACGAACAGTTTCACGTGCGCCGCCGGACAGACCACGGTGCCGATGTCGCGGCCGTCCAATACCGCGCCCTCGGCACCCCCCGGCGGGCGTTCGGCGAACTGGCGTTGAAAGTCGAGAACCTGGTCGCGCACCGGCTGCATCAGGGCGACCTGCGAGGCCGCCCGGGCCGCCTCGTCGCCGCCGAGAGCCGGATCGTCGAGGCTCGCGGGATCGAGCGCCGTTGCTGCCTCCAGCGCCGCCGCCGGGTCCGCCGGATCGCCGCCGGCCCGCACCACGGCGCGGCCGATCGCGCGATAGATCTTGCCGGTGTCGAGATGGGCATAGCCGAAATGCTCGGCGATCCGCCGCGCCAGCGTGCCCTTGCCCGAGGCCGACGGCCCGTCGATCGCGACGATCATGCGGCCTCCGTATCTATTTTGGCGCCAAGGTTGTTCATCAAGTCGACGAAGCCCGGGAAGCTTGTCGCGATGGCGCCGCCATGGTCGATCGCGACCGGCTGCTGCGCCGCCGCGCCCATCACGAGGAAGCTCATCTGCAGGCGGTGGTCGTGGCGGGTCGCGATGGTCGTCGCGACCGCGACCCCGCCCGGCGGTGGGCCGCCCGCGCCCTCGACGATTAAATCGTCGCCCTCGACCTCGACCCCGACGCCGCAGGCGGCGAGGCCCTCGGCCAGGGCCGCGAGCCGGTCGCTCTCCTTGACCCTGAGCTCGCCGAGCCCGCGCATCACCGTCCGTCCCCGGGCCGAAGCGGCGGCGACGCCGAGGATCGGATACTCGTCGATCATCAGGGGCGCGCGCTCGGCCGGCACCTCGATGCCCTGGAGCGCGCTCGCCCGGACCCGGAGATCGGCGATCGGCTCGCCCGCGGCCTCGCGCTCGCCCGATGTCTCGATCTCGGCGCCCATATCGCGGAGCGTTTGAATCAGGCCGATGCGCCCCGGGTTCATCCCGACCCCGGGCAGGTCGATCTCGGAGCCCGGCACGACCAAGGCGGCGACCAGCGGGAAGGCGGCGGAGCTGATGTCGGCCGGGACGTCGATCTCGGCGGGCGCGAGCTCGGGCTGGCCCACCAGGGTGATCCGGCGCGCGCCGTCAGGCTCTTCCTCGACCCGTAGGTCGGCGCCGAAATGCACGAGCATGCGTTCGGTGTGGTCTCGGGTCGGCGCCGGCTCGACGACGCTGGTCTCGCCGGGGGCGGAAAGCCCGGCCAACAGCACCGCCGATTTGACTTGGGCCGAGGCCATCGGCAGCCGGTAGTCGATCGGCATCGGCTCGGCGGCGCCGATGACGGTCAGCGGCAGGCGGCAGCCCCGGCGCGCGTCGATCCGGGCGCCGGCCATCACCAGGGGCTCGGCGATCCGGTCCATCGGCCGCGCGCGCAACGAGGCATCGCCGGTCAGGGTCGCGGTGATGGGATGGCCCGCGAGCACGCCCAGCAACAGCCGCGCCCCGGTGCCGGAATTGCCCAAGTCGAGCACGTCCTCGGGCGGCGCGAGCCCGCCGATCCCGACCCCGTGAATGCGCCACTCGTTACCATTCTCGTCGCCATCCACGCGTTCGGCCGCGACCCCCATGGCCCGCATCGCCTGGATGGTGCGGCGCACGTCCTCGCCCTCCAAGAGGCCGCGGACGACCGTCTCGCCGACGGCGAGGGCGCCGATTATCACCGCGCGGTGGGAGATCGACTTGTCGCCGGGAGGGCGGACCGCGCCCGAAAGCGGGGCGGCGGGATGGGATGTCAGGGCTCGCAAAATTCCAACCTCGAGAGCTGGCGCCCGTGGCGCCGTCCGCGCAGTCTCTAGCACGTACGCGCGGTCACGAAAAATTGGTTTTGACTCAGGATGGCGAACGTGGCAAACGGCACGCCGTAATTCGCCCGCCTGATGGAGATTGCCCGTGGCCAAAACCGAATGGGGAACCAAGCACCTGTGCGCCAATTGCGGGGCCAAGTTCTACGACCTGAAAAAGAAGCCGCCGGTGTGCCCGAAATGCGAGACCAAGGTCGAGCCCGAGCAACCGAAGAGCCGGCGGCGCGCCGCCGCGGCCGAGAGCAAAGCCGCGCCCGCCGAGAGCAAAGCCGCGCCCGCCGAGAGCAAGGCCGCGCCCGCCGAGAGCAAGGCCGCGCCCGCCGAGAGCAAGGCCGCGGCCGCGGGCGTCGCCGATGACGCCAAGGCGGTCGAGGGCCTCGAAGACGTCGACGACGACACCGAGGACGACACCGAGGACGAAAGCCTGCCCGAGGACACGAGCGATCTCGGCGGCAACGACGACGTCGTCGGCGAAGTCGTCGGTCCGGCCGACGCCAAGACCGAAGAGAGCTGAGGCGGCGGTCGTCGCGATACGGCGAACTTTTCCCTTGCCTCGGACCCGCCGCATGACGATATAGGGCCCGGTCGGACGAAAACCCGGTGGTCCAGGGCGTTTGCGCCGCCGCCGGGCATCGCATGGGGCCGTAGCTCAGTTGGGAGAGCGCTACAATGGCATTGTAGAGGTCTGGGGTTCGATTCCCCACGGCTCCACCAATAAAAACAACGGATCAGTGTTTCAGCACTGATCCGTTGTTTGCTTCTAGCAATCGAATAGCAATCACTCAGCGGCGTTTCGAGCCCCTTTTGAGCGGTTTGAAGGGTGGCTGGAGCATTGCTAGTGCGTATTCCCCTGATCCGCCCCCGGAAAATCGAGAAACGGCCCCAACGCATGAGGTAATCGGGGGCATCAAGTTGGTGGCCCACATGCTAGTGGACTTACGGATAACGAGTGATCGCCGTACCGCCAGAAGGTCCGCTTTCATCCCGTAACCGGACATCGAAGCCGTCGGGATTAATGTCTGCTATTTGCCAGGAGGAGACATTGTCGATTATCCGTGGCACGATGTTTATGGTTCGAAGCACCGCGCAATCGACCGATAGAGAACCATGCTTAATATGGAAATCCTCGCGCGCGTCATTCTCTTATTCGGCCTGCTCTTGGCGTTTTCAGGCTGCAAGGTTTCGGGCAGTACCGAATACGTTGACTTCTTTCCTTGCGAATCGTTCAAGAGGAGTTTCGATTGTTACTGACGAGGACCGCTTTGGGTCAGGAGTAGACATAACCGTCGGCCCTGAAAATAGTCCGCTGTTCAGGGTAAAGCGGACCTTATCCATCCGAATGTCTGCTTAGCACCTGAGAGCGGTCGTCGGTGGCGACAGCGGCAGTTCCTAGCCAAAAGCGGCCGTATTTTTGACATCACTTCCGACCAAATTGCTGATGGGAATAATTTATTGTAGCTCAACGCGCGGATTGAGCCAGCGATAGGCGATATCGACCAGCAGATTTACAACCACGACGAAGAAGCCGAGCACAAGGACGCCCGACTGAATCATCGGATAGTCGCGCTGGATGATCGCCTCGTAGATAACACGTCCAACACCAGGCCAGGCGAAGATCACCTCCAACACCACGGTGCCGCCAAGGAGGTCGGCGAGCTGCAGGCCGCTGATCGTCAGCGTCGGGATCATGGCGTTGCGCAGCGTGTATTTGTAGTTGACCTTAGCCTCGCTGAAGCCAAGCGAGCGGGCCGCGTCGACATATTCCTTATTCATCTCGTCGAGCATGCTGGAGCGTGTCAGCCGCGTCGTATAGGCCGCTTGGCGAAAACCAACCGCGATCGCAGGCAGGATCAGGAATTCGATGCTTTCCCGCAGGTTCTCGATCGGACTCGTATAGCCAGACGTCGGCAGCCAACCAAGATGCAGCGAGATCAACATTATAGCCATGATCGCGAACCAGAACTCCGGTATCGAGATGCCGGCGAGCGCAAACAATTGCACCGCGTTGTCGATCGGCGAATTGCGCTTCAGCGCCGCCAATGTGCCAAGCGGGATCGCGATCAGCATCGAGAGCAGCATCCCCGCGAAGCCGAGATAGGCCGTCGCAGGGATTCGGTCGAACAGCTCGAGCGACACATCCCGTCGCGTGATCAGGGATTTGCCAAGGTCGCCCTGTACAACGCGATACAGCCACTTGCCGTAACGGACGTAAATCGGCTGATCGAGCCCAAACTCCTCGATCAGCGCCTTCCGAACCTCGGGGTCCTCGACGTCCTCTTCGCCGATCAACGTCTCGACAATGTCGCCCGGCAGCAACTCGACGAAGCTGAACACGACTACGGTCACCACGAAAAGCACCGGGATCATGTAGATGAGGCGGCGAATGATATAGGCGAGCATTTGGCGGCGGGTCTCTCGATCGTGCCACTTCGGCGCGGCTGCCTCGAAAGGTCAGCGAGTGTTATACCGGCTGGGTGTGGTGACACAATACTGCGTACACTGCCGCTTTCCCCTCAGCCCCGGCATTTGTTCCTTGAGAGCCTGCCAGAGAGTCTCTCGAATCCTTTAACAAAGGCATCATCGCCGATGGATCGGCCGGTTCGTTCGTCACGCCACAACGTCTCCCGCGACATTCGCAAGAATTTAGTTACCGCTGACTTAAAAGCATCACCAATTAAACGTCCGCTTAGGGTCATGCGTGGACGTAATGTAACGCCGTTATCGGAGTCCGCTTTGCGCCCTTAAGCAGAAGTAAGATCAATCAATTTCCGCTAACCCGACTAGAGTCGACATTCGACCAGCGTTTCGAATAGAGCTCGATCCGGCGGCGACTTCCAAGAGGTGTGGGAATTTTGTTAGGCTCGTGGCCGGGGTCGAGTCCAAGCCGGAAGAAGATCGCCATGTATCTGACACAGGCGCTGAAACGAGCGGTCCAGCAACGCGGTAACGAGCTGGCGACGTGGTGCGCCGGCCGCGAGCGGACGTGGATCGAGTGTCATGAGCGCATCACCCGGCTGGCCGGGGCGCTCCAAGGGCTCGGCGTCAAGGCGGGCGACCGGGTCGCCATCCTCGCCATGAACAGCGACCGCTATCTCGAGTATTTCTACGGGGTTCCCTGGGCGGGCGCCGTATTCGTGCCTATCAACACGCGCTTGGCGCCGGCCGAGATCGCTTTCTGGCTAAACGATTCCGGCTCGGAAGTGCTCCTCATCGACGACCGGTTCATAGAGGTCCTGGCGGCGCTCGACGGCCAGCTCGAGAGCGTCCGCGAGGTTGTCTACATCGGCGACGGGGAAACCCCCGACGGCCTCCTCGACTACGAGCGCCTGCTCGCCGAAGCAAGCCCGGCCGACGATGCCGAACGCGGCTACAACGACATCGCCGGCATCTTCTACACCGGCGGCACCACCGGACGCTCGAAGGGCGTCATGCTCAGCCACCAGAACATGACCTGCAACAACTTCAACGTCATCCCCAGCCTCGGCTTCAAGACCGGCATGCGCTGGCTGCACGCGGCGCCCATGTTCCACATCGCCGACGGACTGGCCGTCTTCGGCGTCACCATGTGCGCCGGTGTCCATTTCTTCATCCCGGGATTCACCCCCGCCGCCACCCTGCAGGCGATCGCCGACCACCGCATCACCAACGGTCTGTTGGTGCCGACCATGCTCAACATGCTGGTCAACGACCCGAACGTCGGCGATTACGACCTCTCGAGCCTCGAAGCCATCGTCTATGGCGCCTCGCCAATGCCGGAAGCGGTTGTCCAACGGGCCATGGAGGTGCTCCCCGAGTGCAAGTTCACCCACGCCTACGGCCAGACCGAGCTTGCCCCCCTGGCGACGTGCACGGGCCCGGAGTATCACGTCCTCGATGGCCCCGACGCCGGTATGTACAAGTCGGCCGGACAGGCGGTCCTCGGGGTCGAGGTGAAGATCTGCGACGAGAACGGGGTCGAGGTCGACCGAGGCACGGTCGGCGAGATCCGCGTGCGCGGCCCCAACGTCATGCTCGGCTACTGGAACCGCCCCGATCTCACCGAACAGGCCGTCCGCGACGGCTGGATGTGCACCGGCGACGGTGGCCGCATGGACGAGAGGGGGTTCGTCTTTGTCGTCGATCGCATGAAGGACATGATCATCTCGGGCGGCGAGAACGTATATTCGGCGGAAGTGGAGAACGCCATCCACCAGCATCCTGCGGTCGCCGAGGCCGCGGTCATCGGCATCCCCGACGACAAATGGGGGGAGACGGTGCACGCCATCGTCCACCTCAAGGACGGCGCCCAAGCCGACGCCGACGCTATCATCGGCCATTGCCACAACCTGATTGCCGGCTTCAAGTGCCCGCGGAGCGTCGACTTCCGGGACCAACCCTTGCCGCTGTCGGGGGCCGGCAAGATCCTCAAGACGGAATTGCGCAAGCCTTTTTGGGAAGGTCGCGACAAACAGGTCAGCTGACGGCGAAGGCGACGAGGGCTTCCGGCAACCCCGTCGGCCCGCTACAGCTCCAGGAGCGGACATCCGCGGGGTCAATTCGTCAGATCGAGCTTGTAGACGGTGGCCGGTCGGCGGATTTTCGCTTCACACCTTTTGGCGAACCTCGTCGGCAAAACGCTCCATGGTATCGAGCACGTCAACCAGGGATTCCGTCCTGACGTCGAAACAGAATTCCGTCGCCCCGGCGTCCTCGTAGCGACGCAGGCTGTCGACGATGTCCTGCGGCCGACCTTCCGTCGGCTCCTGGCCTTCCGCCGGCGGCCCGTCCTGGAAGGTCAGCGCCACCTTCGGCACGATCGGCAGGTCGTTGAGGGCGCGCCCCTCGGCGGCGAGGGCCTTCTCCAGGGCCGGCTTGAATTCGATCAGCTGATCGGGGGTCGGCTTGAGGGGATGCCAGGCGTCGCCGAAGCGGGCGAGGCGGCGCAGCGCTGCCGGCGAGCTGCCGCCGACGTAGATCGGCGGGTGTGGACGCTGCATCGGCTTGGGCTCCAGCTTGGCCCCGGAGAAGCGATGGAATCTGCCCTCGAAGGTGGCCTCACTCTCGCTCCACAGGGTCTTCATCAGGGCCAGTGCCTCGTCGGTGCGGGCGCCGCGTTCAGCGAACGGATAGCCGAGGGCTTCGAATTCCTCGCGGAACCAACCGACGCCGACGCCGAAGTCGAAGCGTCCCTCGCTCAGCCGGTCGAGTTCGGCGACCTGGGCGGCAATCTCGATCGGATTGCGCATCGGCACGATGAGGACGCTGGTGCCGAGCCGGACCGTCCGGGTGCGGGCGGCGAGGTAGTTGAGGACGCTGAATGGCTGGTAATAGGCTTGGATCCAGGCGTCCGGGAGCTGTCCGTCGGCGCGACCCGGATAGCGCGACACGCGGACCGGAGGCAAGATCAGATGATCGCTCGCCCACAGGGTGTCGAGACCGACCGCTTCCGCCTTTTCGGCCATGGCGTCGAATGTCTCGCGGCCGGCGTCTTGGCCGCGGACGATGATCGACATTCCGTACTTCATCGACTTTCCTCCCTCGGCCGACGTGCCCCGCGAGGGCTGCCAACACCCCCTCTTCTCGCGCCTCGGCGCCGAGCCGGTCCGGCCAGCCTACAGTAAGTCGCGGATCGCGTTTGCGATTCGCTCCTGCGAGGGGATCGCCGCGCGCTCCAGCTCGTCGTTGTAGGGCATCGGCGCGTCGGGCGCGCCGAGCCGCACGATCGGCGCGTCGAGCCAGTCGAACGCCTTCTCCACCACCATGGCCGAGACCTCGGCGCCGAACCCGCCCTTGAGCCAGGCTTCGTGAACGATCAGCAGCCGGTTGGTCTTGCGCACCGAGGTGAGAATCGTCTCCTCGTCGAGCGGCTTGAGGGTGCGCGGGTCGATCACTTCGACGCTGATCCCGTCGCGCTCGAGCGACCGCGCCGCCGCCAGCGCCCGCGGCACCATCGCCGAGGTGGCGATCACGGTGACGTCACCTCCCTCGCGCTTGACATCCGCCTTGCCGATTGGAATGGCGTAAGGCTCCTCGGGCACCGGCGCCGCCGGATCGAGGTAGAGCAGCTTCTGCTCGAGCAGGATCACCGGATTGTCGTCGCGGATCGCCGCGGTCAATAGGCCCTTGGCGTCGTACGGCGTCGAGGGGGCGACGACGACCAGGCCAGGCACATGCGTGAACCAGGCCTCGAGGCTTTGGCTGTGCTGCGCCGCCATGCGAATACCGCCGCCCTGGGGTCCGCGTATCACGAGCGGCACCGTCGGGTTGCCACCGAGCATGAAACGGAACTTGGCCGCTTGGTTGACCAGCATATCCATGGTCAGTGCGACGAAGTCGAAAATCTGGATCTCGACGACAGGTCGCATGCCGGCTATCGCCGCCCCGACGCCGCAACCGACGAACGAGGCCTCGGAGATCGGCGTGTCGCGTACCCGCGCCTCGCCGAACGTGTCCATCAGCCCCTTGGTGACGCCGAAAATGCCGCCGGTAAAGCCGACGTCCTCGCCCATCACGAACACATGCTCGTCACGCGCCATCTCCTGGCCCAATGCCTCGTTGAGCGCCTCGACATAGGTCAACTCGCGATCCGACTCTGGACCCGGCTCGTCGTGTGGGATGTGCGGCGAGTAGACCGCGGCGAGCATATCGTCGAACGTCGGCTCCGACCCCTCCTTGCCGAACGCGACGGCGGTCTCGAGCTCGCCCTCGACCGCGTCGCCGATCTCGCGGAGCCGTTTCGCCGCGACGATCTTATCGCGCTTGAGGGCGGTCTCGAGCCGCTTTATCGGATCGCGGGCGATCCATGCGTCGTACTCCTCCTTGGGTCGCGGGTCGGGGAGGTTGGCCCGCATCGAGTGCTGGCCCCAACGGTAGGTCAGCGCCTCGATCAGTGTCGGCCCCTCGCCGGCGCGCGCCCGCTCGATCGCCTCCTGCACTACGACATAGACCTCCGTCGCGTCGTTGCCGTCCACGGTGACGCCCGGGATGTCGTACCCCGCAGCGCGGCTCGAAATGCGCTCGACCGAGGTCGAGCGCCGGTAGGAGGTGCTCAGCGCATACTGGTTGTTCTCGCAAATCAGGATAAGCGGAAGTTTCCAAACCGCGGCCAAGTTGGTCGACTCGTGGAACACGCCCTGGTTGGACCCGCCGTCGCCGAAGAATGCGACCGCGACCTGATCGCCGCCTTCGAGCTTGATCGCCAGCGCGGCGCCTGTTGCGAGCGGCATGGCCGCCCCGACAATGCCGTTGGCGCCGAGGATGTTGAGGCTCATGTCGGCGATGTGCATCGAGCCGCCGAGCCCTCGGCAATAGCCGGTGTCGCGTCCCATCAGCTCGGCCATCATGCGGTCGGTGCTGGCACCCTTGGCGATGCAGTGGCCGTGCCCGCGGTGATTGCTGGCGATGAAGTCGTCCTCGCGCAGGTTGGCGCAAACCCCGGCGGCGATTGCCTCCTGGCCGACGTAGCTGTGCGCCGTGCCCTTGACCAAGCCCTCCTCGAACAGCTCGGCGGTGTGCTCGTCGAAGCGCCGGATGCGGCGCATCGTCGTATAGATGCGCTCGAGCACGTCCGGCTCGAGCTGCATGTTGCTGGGTGTCTCTGATACCTTAGCGGTCATATCGGGCGCACCCCCCTGATCATCCTATCGCAGGATCGTCGATCGAGTAGATTAGCGTCTTCGGCGCGGCCGGGCCAACGCCAGCCGTCCCAGCGCACGGAAGATTTTATCTTGGTGAACCTCGAAGCCCCCATCGTCCGTGTCCCCCATGACGAATGAAAGCCCAAGCGATTTCAAATATGGCGGGTCGAGGGCCGATACTCGGAAAATATGTCGGTTGGTCCGCTTCGGGTCGGAAGCGGACCTTCACCGTGGCGCTCGAACACGTCCGCTCCTAGCCAGAAACGGACATCCGGGGTTCAACGCTGGGTGCAGAAATGTGACACATCGCGATGCCGGTGGTGGAGCCGTCCGTAGCATTCAAACCGAACTCTCGTTGTCGAAGGAGATCGGGCACTGGTCGCCGACCACGCTGCGGAAGAGATGCCGTTCTCTTGGCGGTGGAACGGTGGTACGATTTTCCTGAATTTGGCGGTTATCCGGGAAATATCGGACGTACTCTCCCACTTCTCATTGCCGCACAATTGGCGCGCGCCACCGCGTAGGTCTTGCGCCGCCGGGGCGAATTCCCGGACAGTGCGGCAACCGCGGTCGCCGGCATCTTCGAGACCCGACAAAAAAAGAGGCGAGGACGACATGCGCTATGGCTTTTACCTGCCGACGCGGGGGCCGCTGGGCAACCCCGACGACATCACCGAAATCGCGCGGGCGGGCGAGGCGCTGGGCTACGCGACGATCGTCTTCGGCGATCATATCGTCTTCCCGGTGACGGTCGCCTCGCCCTATCCCTACACCGTCGATGGCGGTTTCCCCGGCGTCGGCGACGCCATGGAACAGCTTACCCTGATGTCCTTCGTCGCCGGCTTCACCACGACACCGCGCCTAGTGGCCTCGGTCTTGGTCCTGCCCCATCGCAATCCGCTCGCGACCGCGAAAATACTGGCCACCATCGACGTCCTCTCCAAAGGCCGGGTCACGGTCGGCGTCGGCGTCGGCTGGATGCGCGAGGAATTCGAAGCCCTCGGCGCGCCCGACTTCGACAAGCGCGGTGCCGCCAGCAACGAATACCTCGAGATCTTCAAGAAATGCTGGACCCGGGACCCGGTCTCCCACGACGGCGAATTCTATTCCTTCAAGGATTTGCACTGCATGCCGCATCCCGTGCAAAAGCCGCATCCGCCGATCTGGATCGGAGGCCACAGCCGCGCGGCGCTCCGGCGTGTCGCGAAATACGGCGATGGCTGGCACCCGGTCGGCGCGACTTCGGCCTCGCCCCTGCCGCCGGCCGAATTTCAGGGCCTGCTCGATCAGCTGAAACAATTGACCGAGGCCGAAGGCCGCGACTTCGAGGCGCTGACGATTTCCTTCAAGGCGCCGTCCTATGATCCGGGCCGGGTCCCCGAGGGCCACGACCGCCTGCTGTTCACCGGCGAGCCCGAGCGCATCGCCGAGGATATTCGCGCCTACGAGGCCATGGGCGTCGACGAGGTCGTCTTCGATTTCCGCAGCCCGCCGGCCTCGAAAACCATCGAAAACATGGACCACTTCATGACCGAAGTCGCCCCCTTGGTCACGTAAAGCGAAGGGGGATTACTGATGTTCCCCGCCAGCCGAGCGAGCACCGAAGTGAACCGCTTCGCCGTCGAGCGGAGCGGACCCGGACGGCCTCAGCCGCGCAACAGCACGCGGGTGCGGCCGCGGTCGCGTGGCGCGAGCGGCGTGTTGACGGGTGGTGCCAGCGGCCTGGCGGCGAAGGCGTCGGCGGTCCGCTCGGCCGGCACGGCGCCGTAGAAAGTGGTGCGCTGCACCGGCCTGCGACCGGCCTTGCGGATCAGCGCCTCCATCCGCGCCGGCGGCATCTCCTGGCCGTGGGCGGCGCCGGCGGCACGGGTGATGGTCTCGTTCATCAACGTGCCGCCCAGGTCGTTGGCGCCCGCCGCGAGGCAGGCCACCGCGCCCTCGGGGCCCATCTTCGCCCACGACGTTTGTATATTGGTGATGTGGGGATGAAGCACCAATCGCGCCACCGCATGCATGAGGACGCATTCGCGATAGGTCGGGCCGCGCCGGGCCCGCCCCTTCAGGTAGATCGGCGCCTCCATGTGGACGAAGGGCAACGGCACGAACTCGGTGAAACCTCCGGTCCGCGCCTGCAGGGCCCTGATCCGCAAGAGATGCCGAGCCCAGTGCCGGTAACCGTCGACGTGGCCGAACATAATCGTCGCCGTCGAGCGCAGGCTTGCGGCGTGGGCCGCCGCCATGACGTCGAGCCAGCTCCCCGTGTCGATCTTGTCCGGGCACAGGGTCTGGCGGACCTCGTCGTCGAGGACTTCGGCCGCCGTCCCCGGCAGTGAGTTGAGGCCGGCGTCGCGCAGCCGCCCCAGGAACTCGGGTGCCCCGATGCCGATGGTCGCGGCACCTTGCGCGATCTCCAGCGGCGAGAAGGCGTGCAAGTGCATTCCGGGCGCCGCCTGGCGCACCGCGGCGCAGATCTCCAAATAGGTCCGGCCGGTGTAGTCCGGGTGGATTCCGCCTTGCATGCACACCTCCGTAGCGCCACGTTCCCAGGCCTCGCGCGTGCGCCGGGCGATCTCGTCGAGGTTCAGGTCGTAGGGCCGGCCGCGCAGGTTCTCGCTGAGCCGCCCCTTGGAGAAGGCGCAGAAGCCGCAGCGGAAATAGCAGACGTTGGTGTAGTTGATGTTGCGGTTGACGGCGTAGGTGACGACGTCGCCGTTGATCCGGGCGCGCAGCCGGTCGGCAGCCGCCATGACCGCTTGGGCCCCTTCGCCGCGCGCCTCGAACAGGCGCACGATTTCGGCCTCCGAGAGCTCTTCGCCGCCCGCCGCCCTGTCCGCGATGCCGCCGGCGAGCCCGCCCACCCGCACGGGCCTGGCCGCCCGCACGGGCGCGGCCGGCGGCGGCGTCTCCACCGGCAAGGCGCCGGTGCCGCCCGGCGACCAGGTGTCGGGCCGCGCCAGGCCCTGGCCGTCGACAGCGCGCAGGACGGGGGTGCGGAAGCGCCGATCGAGCCACGCGTCGCCGTCCAAGGCATAGCGCGGGTAGACAGAGAGGCGCTCGGCGAGCACGTGGCCTGATGCGGCCGTCTCGCGAGCCAGGGTATCGATATGGGGCCACGGCCGTTCCGGGTTGACGAAGTCGGGGGTCACCGGCGACACCCCGCCCCAATCGTTGAGTCCGGCGGCGATCAGCCTGGCCATCGGCCCCGGGCTGAGGTTGGGCGGCGCCTGGATGTTCATCTCCGGGCCGAACACCAGGCGGGCGACGGCCACGGTCCACAGCAACTCGTCGAAATCGGGCTCGGTCGCGCGGGCCATGCGGGTGCCTGGCTTGGCGCGGAAGTTCTGGACGATGATCTCCTGGATGTGGCCGTGGCGGTCGTGCGCCTGGCGCAGTGCGAGCAGGGATTCGATCCGCTGGCGGCGGGTCTCGCCGATGCCGATGAGGATGCCGGAGGTGAACGGAACTCTCAGTGTGCCGGCCACCTCGATGGTCTCGAGGCGCCGTGCCGGGTCCTTGTCGGGAGAGCCGTGGTGCGGCCCGCCCGGCGCGCACAGCTCCGCGGCGGCGCTCTCCAGCATGATCCCCTGGGACACCGATGCGGCGCGCAGCATGGCCACGTCGGAGGCTTCCATGAGCCCCGGATTGACGTGCGGAAAGAGGCCGGTTTCATCGAACACCAGGCCGGCGACTTCGGCCAGGTAGTCGAGGGTCGAGGCGTGGCCCATGCGATCGAGTTCCTCGCGGGCGACGCGATACCGCAACTCGGGCTTGTCGCCGAGGGTGAACAGGGCCTCCTTGCAGCCGGCGCGGGCCCCGGCGCGGGCCACCGCCAGGACCTCCTCGCGGGTCATGTAGGCGGCCGCGCCGCGCTTCGGCGGCTCGGCGAAGGTGCAGTAATGGCAGACGTCCCGGCACAGCTTGGTCAGCGGGATGAAGACCTTGCGCGAGTAGGAGACGACGTTGCCGTGGCCCTCGTCGCGGAGCGCCGCCGCCCGGCGCATCAGGGCCTCGGTATCGACCGCACCGGCCAGGGCCAAGGCGGCGTCCTCGTCGAGCCTTCCGCTCGCGGGTTCGACGACCGCGTCCATCACGATGCCTCCGGCCGTCCGGCACTTAGGTCCGGACCGGTTGTGCCACGCAGACGGGCGGCGATGCCGCTTGCCTTCAGGTAGGCTTGGGCGCGGGTCTTGCCCGCGCGTTGCAGCAGGACGGCCAGATCGTCCGGCGTGTCGACATCGAGGCCCAGTCCCGCTGCCTCCATGCGCCGCACCACGACCCCGGCCCGGCGCGCCGCGGCCAAATGGCGGGTGAAGCTGTCGTCGCCGAACTGGAACGGCAAGGCATCGGGCGGCGAACAGACCATGCAATTGGAGCCCAGCCCGTCCCGGGCCGGGACGATCGTGACCCGGGGGCGGGTGTCGGGCGCCGCCCGGTGATGGGCCAGGACCCGCTCGATCTCCACCGCCGTCGCCAGGGGGACATCGCCGGGTACGCACACGACGTCCGCCACCCCATCCACCGCCAGCACCGACGCTGCCGCCGTCACCGCCGCCGTCTGGCCCAGGCTCTCGCCTTCCATGACGAGGCGAGCCCCATAGCGCTTGGCCAGTGCGACGGCCTCCGAATCACGGGTGAAGACACAGATGCCGGCGAGGCCACGGACCCGGGACAGCGCCTCGAGCACGTCCTCGACCATGGCCTGGAAAAGATCCCGGCGTTCGCCCGGCGTCAATGCGTCGTTCAAGCGCTGCTTGGCGGTGGCCAGGTCCTTCACCGGCAGGATCGCCCAGGTCACGGGGCGCCTTCCGGGCAGAGCCCGTAAGGGCGAAGTGGATGGCTCGAGACGCCGTTGGTATCCATGCTTCCCTTCTCCTGGACGGCCCGCTTTATTTTTCCATGGCCGGCGATCCCTTGTCACGGATGAATGCGGACCACCGCCGATCATCCTTGCGGCGTCCCGGACGGCGCTATCGGCGGATCAGGTCCGGGGCTGCGCCTGCTGCGGACCGGCCGACGCCTCGCCCAGACGTGTGGCGAAGTCGAGGACGCGGCGGGCCAGGGCGCGGCGATCGTCGAGGCTTGTCATCACCGTATCCGCCACCAGGACCTCGATGCCCAGCCGGCGCACGCTGTCGGCGAGGGCCGCGTCGGCGGTGTCGAGGACGAAGCCGTCGAGGAGGTCGCCGTAGTGACCGGCGACGGCATCGGCGGAAACCGCCATGCCGAGCTCGCCCATCATCTTCGCCGTCGGCCCCTTGAGGGCGCGGCCGCCGACGATCGGCGAGACCGCGACGACCGGCGCCGAAGTGGCCTCGATCGCCGCCCTGAGCGCCGGCACGGCGAGGATCGGATCGATGCTGATCAACGGGTTCGACGGGCAGATGACGACCACCTCGGCCTCGGACAACGCCGCCAGCATGACCGGATCGGGGCGCGCCCGCTCGGCGCCCTGGAAACGTATGGCGGCGACTTGCGGCGCACAGCCCAGGCGCACGAAGTAGTGCTGGAAGGCGAGGCTCTCGCCGTCCTTGGTTTCGATTATGGTGCGTACCGGATCGTCGCTCATCGGCACGATGCGGGCTTGGATGCCGAGCCTGGCCGAGAGGTCGGCGGTGATCGCGCCGAGCGTCTCGCCGGCCCGCAGCCGGCGGGTCCTCTCTACGTGGGTGGCCAGGTCGCCGTCGCCGAGCTTGAACCAGGTCTCGCCGCCGAGCGCCTCCAGGGCCGCCATGAAGGTCCAGGTTTCCCCGGCCCGGCCCCACCCGGTCTCGGCATTGGCGAGGCCGGCCATGGTGTAGGTCAGGGTGTCCAGGTCGGGGGAGACGTGGAGCCCGAGGTGTTCGAAGTCGTCGCCCGTGTTGGCCACCACCAGAAGCCGCGCCGGGTCCATGACGTGGGCCAGGCCGAGTGCCAGTTTGGCGCCGCCGACCCCTCCCGACAGGGCGACGCACGCCGGGCCGGAGGCCACGAGCGCGGGGGAAGCGCCGCTCATCGGAACAGGTCTTCGTCCTTGGCGCGAATCAGGTCGCCGGCGCCGCCGGCGGACCCGTCGGCGGCGAAGCCGCGCACCAGGACCACCGGTAACCCTTCGTCGGCCTGCCCCTGAAGCAGAGAGGCGGCGGCGGCGAGCTCGTCGGCGGCGGCCACTTGGGTCACCTCCAGGGGCCGGCCGAAGAGGTCAACACGGTCGCGCAGATCGGCAAGCGCCGGCAGCCCCCAGGCCCCGAGCGCCACCCCGCAGACGCCGTTGCGCCAGGCCCGCCCGAGGCTGTCGTTGACGATGACCGCGACCTCCGCGCCGGTGCGCCGGCGCACGTCCCCGGCGAGACGCCGGCAACTGTCGTCCGGATCACGGGGCAGCAGCAGGACACGCTCGCCTCGGTCTCCGGCATCGACATTCGACTGGTCGATGCCGGCGTTGGCGAGGACCACGCCGAGACGGTGCGCCACCACCAGGACCCCGGGCCGGTGGCGCACCACTTCCGTGGACTCGGCAAGGATGAGCTCGACCAGGCGCGGGTCCTTGTCGCACTCTTCGGCCAGGCGACGCGCCGCCGCGGACGGTGTCACCTGGCCCAGGTCGACGCCGCGGTCTTCCGCCTTGGAGACGATCTTCTGGGCGACGACCAGCACGTCGCCATCTTCCAACCGGCGGTCCGCCGCCCGGACGGCATCGAGGATCAGGCCGGCCAGGTCGTCGCCGGGTTGGACCAGCGGCATGTCCGGCAGCGCCAGCAGTTCGATTGTCCGCGGGTGGCTCATGTCCTCTCCGTCAATGCTCCACCAACGCCGCCGCCGTGGATGGCCAACACTAGTGCGCGTTCAGAGCCCAAGTGTATCACGCGAGCCGTCGTCGTCTCCGGCGCGGCACCTCACCCGTAGCGCCGGCGCAGGCGAGGCAGGACCTCGGCGCCGTAGAGGCGGAGGAAGCGCTCCTGGTCGGGACCCGGCGCGTGGAACACCAGGTGGGTGAAGCCGAGCTCGACGTAGGGCGCGATCCGCTCGACATGCTCGTCCGCGTCCGACGAGACGATCCAGCGGCTCGCCGCCCGTTCGATGGGCAGGGCGTCGGCCAGTTTCTCCATCTCGATGGGGTCCTCGACCCCGGTCTTCTCCTCGGGCTTCAGGGCGAGCGCCGCCCAGTGGCGGGTGTCGGACTTGGCGCGCTCCGGATCGCTGTCGAAGGAGACCTTCATTTCGATCATGCGCTCGATACTGTCGGGCTTTCGGCCGGCCTTCTCGAGACCCTCGTCGACATTGGGCAGCAAGGTCTCGGTGTAGAGTTCCGGGGCCTTGCCGCTGGTGCAGATGAAGCCGTCGGCGGTGCGTCCGGCAAGCCGCGCCGCCGTCGGTCCGGAGGCGGCCACGTAGATCGGGACCGGCGCCTCGGGACGGTCGTAAATGGTGGCGTTCTCGGTGCGATAGTAGTCGCCCTCGAAGGTGACCCGTTCCTCGCTCCACAGGCGCCGCATGAGCTCGATTGCTTCGCTGAGGCGTCCGAAACGCTCCTTGAACTTCGGCCACTCGATGCCGATCGCCGGCACTTCGTTGAGCGATTCGCCGGTTCCGACCCCGAGCATCACGCGGCCCGGATAGAGGGCGCCGAGGGTCGCCGTCGCCTGGGCGACGATCGACGGGTGGTAGCGGAAGGTCGGGGTGACGACACTAGTGCCGATGACCACCCGATCGGTGCGCTCGCCGATCGCGCCGAGCAGGGCGAAGGAATATGGGGCGTGGCCGTCGCTGTGCCGCCACGGTTGGAAGTGGTCGCTGAGCGCGATGGAGTCGAAGCCAACCTCCTCGGCGATCACCGAGAAATCGACTAGGTCGCGGGGTGCGAACTGCTCCGCCGAGGCCTTGTATCCGAGTGTCAGCATGGGTCCGGTCCCTTGGCTGTAAGATTGTACCGTCAGCACGCCGGCAACGCGGCCGCCGCATCCCTGTCGGCGAAGACGATTGCCCGCGCCGACCGCACCCGGCCGGCGGGGACGTCCGGGTCTCCGGCCATCAGGCGGGCCAGCATGTCGGCCTTGCCGGCGCCGGTGACGAG
>JASLSL010000170.1 GCA_030743445.1 Alphaproteobacteria bacterium | reverse complement strand
ATCGCGACCTCGCGCGGCAACTCCTCGCGCAAGCTCTCGCGCAACAGCCCGATCTCGATGCCGGACGCGCAAAGCGCATCCGCCAGCCGCATGCCGGGTGCGATGATCAGCAGGCGATCCGCGTTGGGCGATCCGATGCGGACGATATCGGCGAATTTCGCCTCGTTGTCCTCGACGAGCGGCGGCCGGAAGGACGCGACCGCGAGCCCCGCCGCCTCGCAGTTCGAGAGGAACCGGGTGCGCGCGTTATGGATGTCGCTGGTGAAGTGCTCGGCCGCCATCGTGAAGAGGTCTCCCTACCCGGTGCGAAAGATGGCGAATCCGGCGGCGCCAGGCAATCGCGAAAATGCGATTTGCCGTCGCGCGCGGGGCAGAGCATATTTCTGTCATGCTCCGGTTAACGCTTTCGCTTGCCCTCTTTCTCGCGGCCTCGACGGCCGCCGCCGATCAGCGCGACAAGCGGCTCGACAGCCTGTTCGAATCGCTCGGCAAGACCGAACGGACGGACCAGACCCACGGCGTTCAGGCCAAGATCTGGGCGGTCTGGATCGAGTCGCGGGACGACGAGACCAACCGGTTGATGGACCTCGGCATCGCGGCGATGCGGGCCCACGATCTGGGCCTGGGCGCTGCGGCGGTTCGACGAGGTCGTCCTCCATGAGCCGGATTTCGCCGAAGGCTGGAACAAGCGGGCGACGGTGAATTTCCTGATCGGCGACTTCGCGTCCTCGGTCGACGACATCAAGCGGACCCTGGCGCTGGAGCCGCGGCACTTCGGCGCGCTTTCCGGCCTTGGCATGATCTACGACCGGGTCGGCGAGAAATCCGGCGCCCTGAAGGCGTTCGAAAAGGCGCTTAAGATCAATCCACATTTGCCCGGGGTGCGCGAGCGGATCGAGCAACTCACCAAGGATCTGTCTAGCAGGCGAATCTAGGCCTGGCGACGGTTCACAGCGCGGGCGCGGGGTCGGTGCAGCCGGTCCCGCGCTCGAAGGCGCGGCCGGCGCGGAACAGGGTCGCCTCGTCGAACGGCCGGCCGACGAGCTGGAAGCCGCAGGGCAGGCCCTCGCCGGTGAAGCCGAAGGGAATGGCGAGCGCCGGCAGGCCGAGATAATCGAACGGCCGGGTGCAGTGGCCGAAGCTGCGCAGGAATTCGAGGAAGCCCTGGCCGGCGCCGACGTCGCTCTCGGCGATCGTCGGGGTCGCGATCGGCACGTTCGGCGCGTGCATCAGGTCGGCCTTCTCGAAGGCGGCGGCAACGAATTCCTCGAGCAGCTTGGCACGCAGATTCAAGGCATCGATGTAGCGCGTTGCCGAATAATAGAAACCCGGCAGTATCCGGTTGCGGGTCTGGGTGCCGTAATCCTCGGGCCGTTCGCGGATCCATTGGCTGTGGTAGGCCGAGGTCTCCGAGCGCGAGACGATGTCGGCCAAGCGGTAGGCGCGCTCGACTCCGGGGATTTCGACCTCGACGATCTCCGCACCCAAAGCGCGGTAGATGTCGATGCTGGCCTCCAAGTGCGGGCGCACCTGGTCGTCGACCATGTCGTAGAAATAGTTGGTCGGCACCGCGATGCGCAGCCCCTTCACCCCGTCCTCCAGTCGCGCGAGATAATCCGGCACCGGGTGCTTGCTCGCGGTCGGGTCGTTCGGGTCGGCGCCGGCGATCTCGCGGGTCATCAGTGCGCAGTCGGCGACCGTGCGGGTGAGGGGCCCGATGTGGTCGTGGCTGAACGAGAGCGGCATGGCGCCATAGCGGCTGATCCGGCCGTAGGTCGCCTTCATGCCGACCAGCCCGCAGAAATAGGACGGCAAACGGATCGAACCGCCGGTGTCGGAACCGAGCGCGCCATAGACCAGCCGCGCCGCGACCGCCGAGCCCGATCCGCTCGACGAACCGCCGGTGATGTAGTCCGTGTTCCACGGATTGCGCGGCGTGCCGACGACCTCGTTGTGGCCGGTCGGGCCGAGCGCGAACTCGACCATGTTGAGCCGCGCGATATCGAGCGCGCCCGCCGCGTCCAATCGCGCCAGCGCGGTCGAGCTCACCTCGGGGACATAGTCCTTGCGGATCGTCGACCCGCAGGCGCTTGGCCGGCCGGCGCGGTAATACATGTCCTTGTGCGCCAGCGGCACGCCGTCGAGCGGGCCACTCACTCCGTTCTTGCCGCGCGCTTCGTCCGCCGCCGTGGCCTGGGCCAGGGCGTCTTCCGTGTCGACCGCGGCGATGCAGTGCAGCCGCTCGCCGTACCGGTCGATGCGGTCGAGCGCTGCCTCGGTCGCCTCGAGTGACGACAGGTTCCCCGCGGCGATCTCGGCCGCGACTTCGGTCAGACCGAGATTGGCGATCTCGTCGCTCACGCCCGCTCCAGCTCCGGCGCCCGGTCGGTGCAGCCGGTCTCGCGCTCGAAGGCGCGGCCGGCGCGGAACAGGGTCGCCTCGTCGAATGGCCGGCCGACCAACTGATAGCCGGTCGGCAGGCCGCCCTCGGTGAAGCCGCAGGGCATGGCGAGCGACGGCAGGCCGAGGAAATTGATCGGCCGGGTGCAGTGGGTGAAGGTCCGGAGGTAATTCAGGAACCCCGGTTCGGCGCCGATTTCGCCCTCCTCGATCGGCGGCACCGGGACCGGCACGTTGGGCGCGTGCAGCATGTCGGCCTTCTCGAACACCGCGGCCGAGAATTCGGCGAGCACGTGCTGGCGCAGATTCAAGGCCTCGATGTAACGGGTCGCCGGGAAATAGAACCCCGGCAGCAACCGGTTGCGGGTCTGCGCGCCGTAGTCTTGCGCCCGCTCGCGGAGCCACTCGGCGTGATAGGCGGCGGCTTCGACCCCGAGCACGATATTGATCATGCGGTTGGCGAGGTCGACCAGGGGCAGCTCGACCGGTACGATCTCCGCACCCAGTTCGCGGAACACCTCGACGCTCTTGTCCAGATGCGGGCGCAGGGCCTCGTCGACGATATCGTAGAAGTAGTTGGTCGGCACCGCGATGCGCAGCCCCTTCACCCCGTCCTCCAACGCCGCCATGTAGTTGCCGACCGGCCGGTCGCTGGTCGTCGGGTCCATCGGGTCGGGACCGGCGATGGTCTGGGTCACGATCGCGCAGTCGGCGACCGTGCGGGTGAGGGGGCCGACGTGGTCGAGGCTGAACGACAGCGGCATCGCGCCATAGCGGCTGACCCGGCCGTAGGTCGCCTTCATGCCCACGAGACCGCAACAATACGAGGGGATGCGGATCGAGCCGCCGGTATCCGAGCCGAGTGCCGCATAGACCATTCGCGACGCGACCGCCGCCCCCGGACCGCTCGACGAGCCGCCGGTGATGTGGTCCGGGTTCCACGGGTTGCGCGGGGTGCCGACGACCTCGTTGTGGCCGGTCGGGCCGTAGGCGAACTCGACCATGTTGAGCCGCGCGATGTCGAGGGCGCCGGCGGCGTCGAGCCGCGTCAACGCCGTCGAGGTCACGTCGGGGACGTGGTCCTTGCGGATATTCGAGCCGCAGGCCGAGACCCGGCCGGCGCGATAGTACATGTCCTTGTGGGCGAGCGGCACGCCGTGCAAGGGGCCGCGCAGGTTGCCCGACGCCTGCGCCTTGTCGGCCGCCGCGGCGTCGGCGAGAGCCGCCTCGGGGTCGATCCCGGCGACGACGTGGAGCCTTTCGCCATACCGGTCGATCCGGGCCAAGGCGGCTTCGGTCGTCTCGACGGAGGAAAGCTCCCCCGCCGCGATCTTCCCCGCCACGTCGGTCAGACTGAGGCCGGCGACCTCGTCACCGGTCATTCCTTGCCGGCCTTGGGCGCGAGTTCCTCCAGAAGGCGCACGAACGAAGCGGGTTCGGCCTCGAACGGCAGGTTCTTCGCCGCCTCGCGCGCGATGCCCTCGACCCGTTCGACCGCACGCAGAACGTCGTCCGCCGGGCCGTCCTCGGGGGCGATTCCCTGGGTCCTCTCGGCCCACGCCTTGAGATGCGAAACGTCGTCGCTCATGACCGCTACTCCCTGCCGTTCAGTTGCTGTTTTTTTACGGAGCCGAGCCTACCAAGTCACGCCGCTTTCGATAAGCTCGTCGATTTCGGATTTCGGCACCGGCTTCGACATCAAGTAGCCCTGGCCATAGGTGCAGCCGAGATCGCGCAGCATCGCCATCTGCTCCGTTTTCTCGATGCCCTCGGCGACGATGTCCATTTCGAGATCCTGCGCGAGGCGCGCGATCGACCGCACGATCCGCCGGCTGCCGGCGACCTCCTCCATGTTGGAGACGAAGGAGCGGTCGATCTTCAGCGTGTCGAGCGGGAAGCGGTGCAGGTAGCTGAGGCTCGAATAGCCGGTCCCGAAATCGTCGATCGCGAGCGAGACGCCGTACCCCTTGAGCCGCTCCAGCGCCAGCGTGGCGTGGACCGGGTCCTCGACCATCAGGGTCTCGGTGATCTCGAGCTTGACCGTCGCCGGATCGGCGCCGGCGGCCTCGATGATGCCGACCATGTTGTCGATTTCCTCGAGGCTGATGAGCTGGCGGCCCGAAACGTTGACGCTCATGAACAATGGCGGCAGGTCGGGGAACGCCTTGGCGAACAGGGCCTGGAACCCGGCGTTTTGGGTCAGCGCCTCCTCCAGCGCCCACCGGCCCATCTCGACGATGGCGCCGGATTCCTCGGCGGGCCCGATGAACTCGACCGGCGAGACGAAGCCGCGCTCCTCGTGGTGCCAGCGCATCAGCGCCTCCAAGCCGACCATGTGGCCGCCCTCGAGCGCGATGATTGGCTGGTAGTAGAGCTCGAATTCCTTTTTATCGATCGCCTGGCGAATGTCTTGATCCAGCTTGATCCGCTCGATCGCCTGCTCGCGGATTTCATCGAGCGCGCCGTCCCGCACGTCGAGCTCCAAGAGCTCGGCCGCGGGCTCCGCCCCGCCGTTGCTCAATTGGCGCTGGGTGGTGCGGAAGCGCTCGAGGATCATGCGCAGCAGCAAGGTGACCATCGGGTCGGCCTTGTCCATCGGCTGCATCAGCTGGTCGCGCTGGATGACGATGAGTTCCGTCTCTTCCACGGCGACCGCCGTGGCCGAGCGAAGCTCGTCGTCGATCAAAGCCATTTCACCGAATATCTCTCCCGGCGCGAGGCGCGCGACCACGGCCGTCTCGCCGTTGCGATAGGCCGAGATTTCGACCGCGCCCCGTTCGATGATATAGGCCTGTTGGCCGGGTTCTCCTTCCCGGAATATCCGCGTTCCGGGCTCGAAGACCTGCGACCGAAACTTATCGGGCATGAACGTTTCCCTCCCGTCAGCCCGTGAAATTGCTTCGCGGCGAAAATTTAACCCTATTTCCTACTACCATTTCACTAAGAATCAGCTATATGCCGCATAAAACCTGCATAATTTAATATATGCCGCGTGCCGGAATGGCCCATTCAGGCGTCACTCCGCGTCACGTGGCAAGGTTCGCGGCAGGCGATTCTCACGAATTCGTGATCGGGGTCAGGACGCGCGCCAAGGCGGCGCCATGTCCCGGGCAGTGAACACGAAGGTTCCGCCGAGCGCGGCCGGGGCGTCGACGACGACGGCGCCCGAGCCCAGCTCGCGTGGGGTGAAGCCATTGGCCTCCAGGTGCGCCTTCGTGGCACCCAGATCGCCCGAGCGCAGCCCGTATCCGGCGATAAAGGGCACGGTCGGAAGCTCGGTCCCCGGCAACGCGGCCGCGAATCCGCCCTCGTCCAAGAGGGCGATCCCGCCGCGCTCGAACCGGAACAGCCGGCCGCCGGCGATCGCCTCGGAACTCCGGTCCAGGTACCGCCGGAACCGGTCGTCGGCCTCGTCCATGTCCGCGACACAGATGACGATGTCGGTCAGGGCCTGGGCCCCGTTGGCGTGGGTCATCCAGCGCTGTTGCCACATCAGGTCGGGTCGGTTGTGGCGCAGGAATTGGATGCGTCCCTCCTTCATCGCGCCCGGCCGCGGGCGGATCACGGTGAAGGTCACCAGGTCCGGATTGCCGTCCGCGTCCTCGGTATCGCGGCGCAGATCGACCGCCGGGCCGATCGGGAAACCGGCATCGACGAGACGCTTCCGCTGTTCTTCGGCGTCGGCGCAGCACATCGCGACCAGGTGCACGCCGACGTAGCGCTCCATCTGCGCCAGCAATTGCTGGGCGACCGGGGTCTCGTCGCCGACCTCGCCGACCGCGCCGAGGATCTCGAGATAGCCTTCGTCCAGCATAATCAGCCGGTTGGCGGTGCCGGCCGGCTTGGGCTCGACGTTCGGATCGTCGGTGTTGATGTGCAGCGAAAAGGGTGTGAGCGCGAAGCCCATCCGCTCCAACACGTCCGAGGCGGCGTCCAGATCGGGCACGAAATGGCCGATGTGGTCGAGATAGACCGCGTCGTCGGTCGGGACCGGATAGGCGTTCTCGTTGGTCATTTTCTTTTCCTTCAGGCGACCCACTCGCTGACCGGCGCGTTGGCGTCCTGCAGCGGTTGGGTGACGATATCGACCAGCGTCGGCTCGCCGGCCTCGATCGCGGCGCGGAAGGCGGGCTGGAGCTGATGCGGCTGCTCGACCCGCCAGACCTTGAAGCCGAAGCCCTCGGCGATCGTGGCGTGGTCGGTGCGGGTGAAATCGACCGAGTAGTAGCGCTCGTCGTAGCCGGTCTTCTGCCCGGCCTTGATCCAACCGAACACGCTGTTCGAGATCACGACGAGGGTCACCGGCAGATTGAGCCGCGCGATGGTTTCCAACTCGCCCATCGCCATGGCGAAGCTGCCGTCGCCCATGACGGCGACGCATTTGACCCCGGGTCGGCCATAGTACGCGCCGACGACCGCGGGCAGCGAGTAGCCGAGCGCGCCATGGGCCCGGTTGGAGATGAAGTTGCGGCCGGTGCGGCGCTGCTCGTAGAACGCCGAGAGGTAAGGGCAGGGCGTGCCCGGGTCGGCGACCAGCACCGCGTCCGGCGGCAATACGTCCTGCAAATCGGCGACGATGCGCTCCGGCAGGATCGGTACCGCGTCCGACGCCGCCAGTTTCCGGAAGGCCTCGAACTTTTCCTTGCGCGCGGCGCTGACGATATCGCGGGCGGCCTGTTCGCGCTCGCCCCCCGGCGCCTCTTCCACAGCATTCGCGAGCGCCGCGAGCGCCAACTTCGCGTCACCGACCACCGCTGCCTCGGCCGCGTAGTTGGCGCCGATCACGTCGGGGTCGACGTCGATATGGACGATCCTGACCGCACCCGGTCGGGGATGCTGCCAGCGTTCCGTGGTCACCGAGCCGGCGCGGCAGGCGACGAAGACGATCAGGTCGGCGCCGTCGACGACCGCGCGGGTCGGCGCGGTGCCGCCGTTGCTGCCCACGACGCCGAGCGCCAGCGGATGCTCGTCGGAGATGCTGCCCTGACCGCTGATCGTGGTCGCGACCGGGGCGTCGATCTTTTTCGCCAGCCGTTCCAACTCGTCCTCGGCGCCGGCGATCACCACGCCGCCGCCGCAGACGATCAGCGGCCGGGTCGCCTCGGAAATCGCCCGTGCCGCGGCTTCGACGGATTTCGGGTCGGGTCCCACCGGCCGCGCCGGATAGCGCCCAAGGTCCGGGTCGGCCCAAATCTCGTCCTCCTCGACTGGGGCGCGCTGCACGTCGAAGGGAAAGCCGAGATGCGCCGCCCCCGGCCGGCCCGTGGTCATCTCGGTGAAAGCGTGGCGCACCGCGCGCGGCACGTCCTCGCCGCGGTCGATCACCTGGCTCGACTTGGTCAGCGGCCCGAACAGCGCTTCCTGGTCGAGCTCGGTCAACGCATAGCGCCCGCGCGACGAGACCGAAATGTCGGTCGTGATGGCGAGCACCGGGATCGAGGATTCGTTGGCCTCGACCAGGCCCGGCAGGATGTAAGTGGCGCCGCCGCCGGACGGCCCCTCGCAGACGCCGACCTTGCCGGTCATGCGGGCATAGGCGTCGGCCATGTAGCCCGCATGGCGCTCGTCGCGGGTCAAGACGTGGGTGACGTTGTCGCCCATGCGGTAGAGCGCGTCGTAGAACGGCAAGGTGGTATCGCCGCAGAGCCCGAATATGATGTCGACGCCATGCAGCTGCAGCATGCGCACCATCGCTTCGGCGCCGGAAATGAGGTTGGTGGCCACGCATCCTCCCCGTGTCGGCTCTTGGTTGGCCGTGTATCGGTGATGCCACGCTTTCCCGGCCGCCGCAACGGGATTTCCGAATTTCGCGCCGGCTCTTGCGGTCGGCCGGGTGTGAAATCAGAATGTGGAACCGGGACCGAAAGGCTGGCGCTATTTCTTTTTCTTCTTCTTCGTCGACTTTGGCGGTCTCCAATTCGCGGCCATAGCCTCCGCGACGGCGATTTCGTCGGCCTTCATCGATTCCGAGATCGAGTCGCGCATGGTCGTCGCCTTGACCCGCAGGTCTTTCGAATTCTGCCGCTTCATCACGACCGTGTACCAACGGTAGGCCTGGACCAGGTCCTTGTTCACGACCTTGCCGGCCTCGTAGATTTTCCCGAGCTCGATCATCGAGATGAAGCCGGCGCGGCTGTCGGCGTTGAGGGCGCCGATGAGATAGGCATAGAGCGCATCTTTGAATCTGCCGCGTTTGGCTTCCAGGCCACCGGAGAAATAGCAGCCGAAGTCGTCGCCCTGGGTACACCATTTGAGCAACTGCGAGGGCTTCGCCTTGGTGTACTTGGTCAGGCCCTTGGTTTGCGCGAGGCCCTCGACCGAAAGTCCCAAAACCGAAATTAACGCAGCAACGCCGATAATATGTCGTTTGCCAATAATCATGCCGATGGCACGGGTTTTAACACCCCTGCCGGACAATTCCAAATTAGCCGCAACTTGATCGACGAATGCGGATCAGTCCCGTTCGATGAACTCGCGGATGTCGGCGAAGTGGCCGGTCACGGCGGCCGCCGCTGCCATCGCCGGGCTGACCAGGTGGGTCCGGCCGCCGGGTCCCTGGCGCCCGCGGAAGTTGCGGTTCGATGTCGAGGCCGAACGCTCGCCGGGCTGCAGCATGTCGCCGTTCATCGCGACGCACATCGAACACCCGGGTTGGCGCCACTCCATGCCGGCCTCGGTGAAGATCTTGTCGAGGCCCTCTTCCTCGGCCTGCCTCTTGACTAGGCCCGAACCCGGCACCACCAGGGTCTGAACCATCGCCGTGCGGCCCTTGGCGACCTTGGCGGCGAGGCGCAGATCCTCGATCCGGCTGTTGGTGCAGGCGCCGATGAAGACCTTGTCGACCTTGATGTCGGTCATCGCCATGCCGGGCTCGAGGTCCATGTAGTCGAGTGCTGCTTCCATCGCGGCCCGCCGCTCGGTGTCGGCCTCCTTGGCCGGGTCGGGCACGGTTTCGGTCACCTGGACCGCGTCCTGGGGCGAGTTGCCCCAAGTCACCATCGGCGCGATGGCGTCGCCGTCGAGAGCAACCTCGCGGTCGAACTCGGCGGCGTCGTCCGACGGCAGGGTGCGCCAGTAGGCCACCGCCCTGTCCCAGGCCGCGTCGGCCGGCGCGTAGGGTCGACCCGCGACGTAGGCGATCGTCGTCTCGTCGGGCGCCACCATGCCGAACCGGCCGCCGGCCTCGATCGTCATGTTGCAGATCGTCAGCCGCCCCTCCATCGAGAGATTGCGGATCGCCGAGCCGGCGTACTCGATCGCGTAGCCGGTGCCACCGTCGGCGCCGATCTCGCGGATGATCGCCAAGATCACGTCCTTGCCGGTGATCCCGAAGCCGAGCTTGCCCGAGACCTCGATCCGCATGGTCTTCGGCCGGCGTTGCCAGAGCGTCTGGGTCGCCAGCACGTGCACCACCTCGGACGAGCCGACGCCGAACGAAATGCAGCCGAGCGCGCCATGGGTCGAGGTGTGGGAATCGCCGCACACCAGCACGATGCCCGGCTGGGTGATGCCTTGCTCGGGCCCGACCACGTGGACGATGCCGTGGCGCTCGTCGGTCATCGCGAAGTGGGTGATGCCGAACTCGGCGGCGTAGCGCTCGAGGCCCTCGACGGTCTCGTGCATCTCCGGGTCGGTGATCTCCTCCAATGTGGTCACCGTCGTCGGGATGCTGTGGTCGGGCGATGCGACGATCCGGTCCGGGCGCTTGATCGTGCGGCCCAATTCCTTCAACGCCGCGAAGGCGCCAAAATGCAGATCGTGGATCAGATGCCGGTCGATATAGAGCAGCGTCTGCCCGTCATCGCGGGCGACGACCACATGCGCGTCCCAGATCTTGTCGAACAGGGTTTGGCCGGCCATGCGATCAGTAGAGCCAGTCGTGGTCGGCCTGGTGCTTGGCCTCGAACGCCTCGAACTCGGAATCGTACTGCTCGGTCAGGCTGATGTCGTCGAGTCCCTGCAACAGCTTCTCCTTGTCGAAGGCGCCGATCTCGAACGCGTAGACCGCGCCGTCGGGTCCGGTCACGGTCTGGGCCTCGAGGTCGAAGGCGATCTCGGCACCCGGCTCGTCGTGCAATTGCCGGCGCAACGTATCGCAGTCCTTGCGCTCCAGGCGGACCGGCAGGACCCCCTGCTTGGTGCAGTTGTTGTAGTGGATGTCGCCGAAGCTCGGCGCGATCACCGCGCGGATGCCGTTGGCGACCAGCACGTAGACCGCGTTCTCGCGCGACGAGCCGCAGCCCCAGTTGAGGTCGGCGACGATGATCCCGCCGTCGCGATAGGGCGCCTTGTTGTAGATGAAGTCCGGCTTCTCCGACCCGTCCGCGTCGAAGCGCAAATCGTGGAACAGGAACTTCGGATAGTCCGCGTCGGTCTTCTTGCGGCGCAGGAAGCGCGCCGGGATGATCTGGTCGGTGTCGCAGTTGACGATGTCGACCGGAATGCCGTGGGACGTGAAGGTGGTGAAGGCTTCCATGGCTCAGTTTCCTTGCTTCATCTCGCGGACGTCGGTGAAGCGGCCGGTGACGGCCGCCGCCGCCGCCATCGCCGGGCTCACCAGATGGGTCCGGCTGCCCGGGCCCTGGCGGCCGCGGAAGTTGCGGTTCGAGGTCGAGGCCGAGCGCTCGCCGGGGCGGAGGTCGTCGCCGTTGACCCCGACGCACATCGAGCAGCCGGGTAGGCGCCACTCCATGCCGGCGTCGATGAATATCTTGTCGAGGCCTTCGGCTTCGGCCTGCTTCTTGACCAGGCCCGAACCCGGCACGATCAAGGTCTGCACCACCGCCTTGCGGCCCTTGGCGACCTCGGCCGCGGCGCGGATGTCCTCGATCCTCGCGTTGGTGCAGGCGCCGATGAAGACCTTGTCGACCGTGATGTCGGTGACCGGCATGCCGGGCTTCAGGTCCATGTAGTCGTAGGCCGCCTCCATCGCCGCGCGCTTGTCCTTGTCGGCTTCGCCGGCGGGGTCGGGCAGGGTCTCGCCGACGCCGACCGCATTCTCCGGACTGTTGCCCCAGGTCACCATCGGCTCGATCGCGCCGCCGTCCAGCGTGACATCCTTGTCGAACGTGGCGTCGTCGTCGGACGGCAGGCTTCGCCAATAGGCCACGGCCTGGTCCCATTTCTCGCCTTCGGGCGCGAAGGGGCGCCCCGCGACGTATTCGATGGTCTTGTCGTCCGGCGCCACCATGCCAGTGCGCGAGCCGGCCTCGATCGTCATGTTGCAGATCGTCATCCGGCCTTCCATCGACATCTCGCGGATCGCCGAGCCGGCGTATTCGATGGCGTGCCCGGTGCCGCCGGCCGCACTGATCTCGCGGATGATGGCGATGATCACGTCCTTGCCGGTGATGCCGAAGCCGAGCGTGCCCTCGATGTTGATCCGCATGGTCTTCGGCTTGCGCTGCCAGATCGCCTGGGTCGCCATGACGTGGGCGACCTCGGAGGCGCCGATGCCGAACGAGATGCAGCCGAGCGCCCCGTGGGTCGAGGTGTGCGAATCGCCGCACACCAAGGTGATCCCCGGCAGCGTGATGCCCTGCTCGGGCCCGACGACATGGGCGATGCCCTGGCGCTCGTCGCCCCACGGGAAGAGGGTGACCCCGAACTCCTCGCAGTTCTTGTCGATCGCGGTGGCGATCTCGTGGGCCAGCGGGTCCTCGATCGTGCTGAGGTCGGATGTGTGGGTCGGGGTGTAGTGGTCGGGCGTGGCGAAGGTCTGCCTCGGCCGCCGCACCTTGCGCCCCGCCGCGCGCAACTGGCCGAAGCCGTTGATCGACCCGTCGTGGCAGAGGTGCCGGTCGATGTAGAGCAGCGTCTGCCCGTCATCGCGCGCGACGACCACGTGCTTGTCCCAGATCTTCTCGAACAGCGTCTGTCCTGCCATGTCGGTGTTCTCCCCGCGAGGTGCGTTTTTCCAAGAGTAATGCTATGGCGCCGGATTGGGCAACCAAGGGACCGCGGATAGTGGGTCGGTTCGACTAAGGTCCGTTAATAGCCAAAAGGCAACATCAGCCTGCCGGCAATCCGGCCTTGAGGAGGCCTTCGCTGTGGTGCGTGCGATCGTCATCGTGGGCGTAATGTTGGGTCGCCATGTGCTCGCTGATTTTGAAGTCTGTCGAAAGCTTTAGCACCTCGCGCCCATGCGCCGCCGCCTCGGCATCGTCGTCTAGATAGGCAAAGCTGGCGGCAATGAATGCAAGGTTCGTCGCGTCCTTCTTTTCGACGTGCCTGAACGCATCGATGGCATCGGTATACCGGCGGGCAACGAAATAGGCGCGGCCCAGATGGCTCCAAAAGCGTTGCGGATGGAAGGGGTTGAGTTGCATCGCCTTTTGAATCCACTCGATGCCCTCTTCGGCCCGGCCGAGCCAAGTCATCAGTTCGCCATACTGGACAACGACTAAATCGTAATTGGGATTTCGGCTAAGCGCTTTTTCTTGATGCAACAGCGCCCGGTCGAAGTCATTCCGCAAGATACAAATCGCGGCGAGAATGCGATGCGTGTCCGCATCGTTTTCATCGATTGCGAGAGCCCGTTCCAGCTCGGCCTCAATTTCACCCAAAATGGCTTCATCATCATCATCGATCCAGCCGTAATTCCATGCCTGGCCCAGGGTGCAGGCCCGCCATGCGCGCGCGTCGGCATAGCCGGGATCCAGCACTATGGCGCGCTCCAGAAGGCGACGCGCCTCTGCATTGTCCTCACGATTTGAGCGGTGGTGGAGGACTTTGCCGGCAAGAACGCATTCATAGGCCTGCATATTGTCGGTCGGTATGCGACGAGCGCGATCT
>JASLSL010000169.1 GCA_030743445.1 Alphaproteobacteria bacterium | reverse complement strand
CTACGGCGATCGCGCGCACTACAGGCGTGTCGGAGGAGTCTTCGTCGCTCGCCGACAGACGAGCGTAGATCGCAAAGACATCCGCATAGGGGGCGTTGCTGATGAAGGTCTTCTGGCCGTTCAGCACCACTGCATCGCCATCGAGTCGAGCCGTCGTGCGCATGCCGCCGAAGGCATCGCTCCCGGCACCGGGTTCGGTCAGCGCCCAGGCACCGATCTTCTCGAACTTGAGCACTGGTAGTGCGCAGCGCTCGATCACCTCGGCGGAGCCGCGCGAGAGGATCGCCAGGCCGCACCCCAATGTCGCCATCAGAACCATGCCGAAGCCCGGGGAGATTCGAGAGATTTCCTTGATCACCGGTTCGCCCTCGGCATATTTCAGCTCGATCGTGAACTCACTCAAGCCGTTGCGCACGTCCGCCCAGCTATAGCCGCGGATGTAGCCTTCGCGCTTCAGCACCTCGAGCACGTTTTCGCGCAGCTTTGAGGCGGGACAGATGACGGTCGATTTGCCGACGCGCTGTCCATTGCGGATGCGTGTCAGCATATCGCCCAAGGGATCGCTCATCGCCATGCCAGCGTTCCTCCTACCAGCTCGACTTGACCATACCGGGGATGTGCCCGGCGGCCGCCATTTCGCGCAACGCGATGCGCGAGATCTTGAACTTGCGATAATAACCGTGCGGTCGCCCGGTCAGCTCGCACCGGTTGCGTACCCGCACCGGCGACGAGTTGCGCGGCAGCTTCGCCAGCTTGAGCCGCGCCGCGAAGCGCTCCTCGGCCGGCAGGCTGCGATCGTTGGCGATCGCCTTCAGCCGCTCGCGCTTGCCGGCATATCTCTGTACCAGCCGCCTGCGCCTGTTGTTTTTCTCTATCGCACTCTTTTTAGCCATGCTTCATCACCTCACGTGACGAGTCAGTTCGAAAACGGCAGATCGAACCCGGTAAGCAACGCCTTGGCTTCCTCGTCGGTTCGCGCCGTCGTGCAAATTACGATGTCGAGTCCGCGGATCGTGTCGACCTTGTCGTAGTCGATTTCGGGGAACACGATCTGCTCCTTCAGGCCCAGCGAAAAGTTGCCGTGGCCGTCGAAGCTGGTCCCCGGCAGGCCCCGAAAGTCGCGTACCCGCGGGAGCGCAATCGTGACCAGCCTATCGAGAAAGTCGTACATCCGGTCGCGCCGCAGCGTGACCTTGACGCCGACCGGCATGCCCTCGCGCAGCTTGAAGTTGGCGATCGACTGCTTGGCCTTGTTCACGATCGGCTTCTGGCCGGTGATCAGGGTCAGGTCCTCGCAGACCGCGTCGATCTTCTTGGAATCGCTGACCGCCTCGCCGACGCCCACGTTGACGACGATCTTGTCGAGCTTCGGCAGCTCGAACGGATTCTCGTAGCCAAACTGCTCGACGAGCGACGCCTTGACGACGTCGTCGTAGTGCTGCTTTAGCCGCGGTATGTATGTGCCTTCGGACATTTCCGCTTTTCCCGTCAACTGTCGATGACCTCGCCGGAGCGTTTGGCGTAGCGCACCTTCCGGCCGTCATCGAGAATCTTGAATCCGACCCGCGTCGGCTTGTCGTCCTTGGGATCGAGATGCGCGAGGTTCGAGATCGCGATCGGCAGTTCCTTGTCGATGATCCCGCCCGGACTGGCCTGGGTCGGCCGGGTGTGGCGCTTGGCGATGTTGACGCCCTGGACGATCACCCGCCCGTCGCCCGTGATCACGCGCAACACCTCGCCGTTCTTGCCCTTGTCGCGGCCGGTCAACACGACGACCCTGTCGCCCTTCTTGATCTTTGCCGCCATCACAACACCTCGGGTGCGAGTGAAATGATCTTCATGAAGCGCTTGGCCCTGAGCTCGCGGGTCACCGGGCCGAAGATGCGCGTGCCGATCGGCTCGCCCTGATTGTCGATCAGCACCGCTGCGTTGCGGTCGAAGCGGATCGACGAGCCGTCGGCGCGGCGGATTTCCTTCGCCGTGCGGACGATCACGGCCTGATGGATATCGCCCTTGCGGACGCGGCCGCGGGGAATCGCCTCTTTGACCGTCACCACGATGACGTCGCCGATGCCCGCGGTCTTGCGCTTGGAGCCGCCCAGCACCTTGATGCACTGCACGCGGCGGGCGCCCGAATTGTCCGCAACGTCCAGGTTTGTCTGCATCTGGATCATGGCGCGTTCCCTAGCTCTTCTGTCCTGCCGGCTCGCTCAGCACGACCCAGCTCTTGCGTTTCGAAATCGGCCGGCACTCGCGAATTCGCACGATGTCGCCCTCCTTGCAGGCGTTGGCCTCGTCGTGCGCCATGTACTTCTTCGAGCGTTTGATGAACTTCTTGTATAGCGGATGCATGAAGCGCCGCTCGACGCGGACCAGGACGGTCTTGTCCTTGGCGTCTCCAACCACCGTACCTTGCACTACTCGACGCGACATCGCTTTCTCCTAAGAGGCCTTACGCCGTTCGCCGAGGAGGGTCTTGATGCGCGCAATGTCGCGCCGCACGTCCCTTACCCGGGCGGTGTTCTCGAGCTGGCCGCTCGCTTTCTGGAAGCGCAGGTTGAACGCCTCCTTCTGCAGGTCCTGAAGCTGCTCGTCCAACTCGTCCTCGCTCTTCTGGCGCAAGTCCTCGGCCTTCATGACGTCAGCCTCCCTCGCCGAGTCGGCTGACGAACTTGCATTCCATCGGTAGTTTGGCCGCCGCCAGCTCGAAGGCGCGCCGCGCCACCGCCGCGTCGACGCCATCGAGCTCGAACATGATCCGTCCAGGCTTAACCCGGCACATCCAGAACTCCGGCGTGCCCTTGCCCTTGCCCATGCGCACCTCGGCCGGCTTGGCGCTGACCGGCACGTCGGGGAAGACCCGGATCCAGACTTTGCCGGCGCGCTTGATATGACGGGTCACGGCGCGGCGCGCGGCCTCGATCTGGCGCGCGGTCACACGACCCGCCTTCATCGCCTTGAGCCCGTAGCGGCCGAAGTTGAGCGACGTCCCGCCCTTGGCGGCGCCGTGAATTCGGCCCTTTTGGGCTTTACGGTACTTGGTGCGTTTCGGACTAAGCATCTTTCCATCCCAGCGTCGCGCGTCGTTAGCGCTGCGGCTGCTGCTCCTGCATTTTCTTTTCCTGGGCCATCGGGTCGTGGGCCATGATCTCGCCCTTGAAGACCCAGACCTTGACGCCGCAGGTGCCGTACGTGGTCTTGGCCGTCGCGGTGCCGTAATCGATGTCGGCGCGCAGCGTGTGCAGCGGCACCCGGCCCTCGCGGTACCATTCCGAGCGCGCGATCTCGATGCCGCCGAGCCGGCCGCCGCACTTGATGCGGATGCCGTCGGCGCCGAGCCGCATCGCCGACTGCACCGCGCGCTTCATGGCGCGGCGGAAGGCGACCCGCCGGTTGAGCTGCTGGGCGATGTTCTCGGCGACCAACTTGGCGTCGAGCTCGGGCTTGCGGATCTCGACGATGTTCAGCGTCACCTCGGCGCCGGTCATCTTGGCGAGTTCCTGGCGCAGCCTCTCGATGTCGGCGCCCTTCTTGCCGATCACGACGCCGGGGCGCGCGGTATGGATGGCGATCCGGGCCTTCTTCGCCGGCCGCTCGATGATGACCTTCGACACCCCGGCCTGGCTCAGGCGATCCATGATGTACTCGCGTATCATGATGTCGTCGTGCAACAGGTCCGCGTAATCCCGGTCGGCGAACCATCGCGAATCCCAAGTCCGGTTGATCCCGAGGCGGAACCCGATCGGATTGACTTTTTGACCCATTACTCAGTCTCCTCGCGTTCGCTCACCACGACGGTCAGGTTGCTGACCGGCTTGCGGATGCGCCCGACGCGGCCCCTGGCCCGGGCGCGAAAGCGCTTGAATTCCAACGTCTTGCCGATCGTCACTTCCTTGACGAACAGGCGGTCGACGTCGAGCTGGTGGTTGTTCTCTGCGTTGGCCACGGCCGACTGCAGCACCTTCTTGACGTCGCCGGCGACGCGGCGCTTCGAGAAGGTCAGTTCGGCGAGCGCCTCGTCCGCATTCTTGCCGCGTATCAACCCCGCGATCAGGTTCAGCTTCTGCGTGCTGACGCGCATGAACTTGCCGTAGGCGATGGCCTCGTTGTCGGCGTAGCGGCGCTCCGATTTGGGCTTGCCCATCGCTACTCCCTCCTCGCCCGCTTGTCGGCCGAGTGACCGTAGAACGTCCGGGTCGGCGCGAACTCGCCGAACTTGTGGCCGATCATGTTTTCGGTCACCAGCACCGGGATGAATTTCTGGCCGTTGTAGACACCGAAAGTCAGCCCGACGAACTGCGGTAGCACGGTCGAACGCCGCGACCACGTCCTGATCACGTCGCTACGTCCGGACCCACGCGCCGCCTCGGCCTTCTTCAAGAGATAGCCGTCGACGAACGGACCTTTCCAAACAGAACGAGACACGTCGCGATCCTCCGTTTACTTCTTGTGCCGGCGACGAATGATTAGCTTGTCGCTCGGCTTGTTCTTTTGCCTGGTGCGCTTGCCCTTGGTCGGCACGCCCCAGGGGGTTACCGGGTGTCGGCCGCCGGAACTGCGTCCCTCGCCGCCGCCATGCGGGTGATCGACAGGGTTCATCGCCACGCCGCGCACCGACGGACGCTTGCCGAGCCAGCGATTGCGGCCGGCCTTGCCGATCTTGATGTTGGCCTGGTCGGGGTTCGAGACCGCGCCCACCGTCGCCATGCATTCGCTCCGCACCATGCGCAATTCGCCCGAGCCGAGCTTGAGCTGCGCGTAAGCGCCGTCACGTCCGACGAGTTGCAGATAGGTGCCGCCGGCGCGCGCGATCTGGCCGCCCTTGCCGACCTTCATCTCGACATTATGGACGATCGTGCCGATCGGAATGCTCGAGAGCGGCATCGCGTTGCCGGGCTTGATGTCGGCGCGCTCGCCCGAGATCACCACGTCGCCGACGTCGAGGCGCTGCGGCGCTAGGATGTAAGACTGCTCGCCGTCCTCGTAGCGGATCAGCGCGATGAAGGCGGTGCGGTTGGGATCGTATTCGAGCCGCTCGACCGTTGCCGGAATATCGAACTTGCGCCGTTTGAAGTCGACCACGCGATAGCGCCGCTTGTGCCCGCCGCCGCGCCGCCGCGCGGTGATGCGCCCGGCGTTGTTGCGGCCGGCCTTCTGGGTCAGGCCCTTGGTCAGCTTCTTGACCGGCTTGCCCTTGTGCAACGCCGAACGGTCGACGATCACCAGGTTGCGCGTGCTCGGGGTCACCGGATTGAATGATTTCAAAGGCATTGGCTAAACCCCCGTCGTCACGTCGATCGATTGGCCTTCTTCGAGGCACACGATCGCTTTCTTGTAGTCGCTGCGCTTGCCGCGCCGACCGCGGAAGGTCTTGGTCTTGCCCTGCTGGCGCAGGGTGTTGACCGACTTCACCTTGACGCTAAACAGGCCTTCGACGGCGGCCTTGATCTCGGGCTTGGTGGCGTCGAGCGGCACCCGGAACGTCACCTGATTGTTCTCGGAGCCGAGCGTCGCCTTTTCGGTAATCACCGGCGCCCGGACGATCTCGTACATCCGCTCGCGGCTGACCCCGCGCTTGTTGAGATATTTCCAGCTCATTTCAAGCGCGCCTCCAGCACCTCGACCGCTTCGGTGGTCAGCACCAGCGTGTCGCGCCGCAGAATGTCGTAGACATTGGCGCCGGCAATCGGCAGAACGTCGACGCCCGGAATGTTGCGCGCGGCGCGGGCGAAATTCTCGTCGATTTCGGCGCCGGCGACGATCAGGGCCTTGCCCCAACCGAGCTTGGCGAGCTTATCGATCAGATCCTTGGTCTTCGGCGCCTTGAGCTTGGCCTCCTTGAGGATCACCAGCTTGCCCTCGGCCTGCTTGGCCGACAGCGCGCAGCGCATCGCCATGCGCCGGACCTTCTTCGGCAGCTTCTGATTGTGGCTGCGCACGACCGGGCCGAACACCGTGCCGCCGCCGCGGAACTGCACCGCGCGCACCGTGCCGGCGCGAGCGCGGCCGAGCCCCTTCTGGCGCCACGGCTTGGCGGTCGTGCCCTGAACCTCGGCCATGTTCTTGGTCTTGTGGGTGCCGGCGCGGCGCCTGGCGCGCTGGTAATTGACCATGCGCGCGAGGATGTCGCGGCGGACCGGCGCCGCAAAGACCTCGTCGGCGAGATCGACGTCGCCGGCGGCCTTATTGTCCAAGCTTACGACCTTGCACTTCATCGCCTAGTCCTTCGACTCTTCTTCTTTTTCTTCGGCTTCGGATTCGGGGGCCTTTTCTTCGGCCTTCGGCTCCTCGGCCGGGGCTTCTTCCCCGGCAGACTCTTCGGCCGGTGCCGCCATGCCCGCGAGGCCGGCGGGATAGGGCGCCTCGTCCGGCCGCGCCCGCTTGACCGCGTCGCTGATCATCACGTAGCTGCCCTTGGCGCCCGGCACGGCGCCGCGGATCAGGATCAGGCCGCGCTCCGCGTCGGTCGAGACGACCTTGAGGTTCTGGGTCGTGACCCGTTCGTCGCCCATGTGCCCGGCCATCTTCTTGCCCTTGAAAACCTTGCCCGGATCCTGGCTGTGGCCGGTCGAACCGTGGCTGCGGTGCGACACCGACACGCCGTGGCTCGCGCGCAATCCCTTGAAGCCGTGACGCTTCATGGCGCCCGCGAAGCCCTTGCCGATGCTGGTTCCGGCGACGTCGACGAATTGGCCCTCGACGAAATGATCGACCGAGAGCTCGGCGCCGACATCGAGCACCGCGTCGGCGCTGACGCGGAACTCGGCGAGCTTGCGCTTCGGCTCGACCTTGGCCTTGGCGAAATGGCCGCGCATCGCCTTGTTGGTGTTCTTGACCTTGGCCTTGCCGATACCGAGCTGGACCGCGTTGTAGCCGTCCTTGTCCTCGGTGCGGACGGCGACAACCTGGCAATTGTCGAGCTTCAGCACGGTCACCGGGACGTGGTTGCCGTCCTCGGCGAAAACCCGCGACATGCCAAGCTTCTGGGCGATTAGTCCGCAGCGCATCTCAATCCACCCCTAGAGCTTGATCTCGACGTCGACGCCGGCGGCAAGGTCGAGCTTCATCAGCGCGTCGACCGTCTGCGGCGTCGGGTCGACGATGTCGAGCATCCGCTTGTAGGTTCGGATCTCGAACTGCTCGCGGCTCTTCTTGTCGATATGCGGCGACCGCAGCACGGTGAAGCGCTCGATGCGCAGCGGCAACGGGATCGGCCCGCGCACTTCCGCGCCGGTGCGTTTGGCAGTGTTGACGATCTCCTGCGTCGATTGATCGAGCACGCGGTGATCAAACGCCTTTAACCGTATCCGGATATTCTGACTGTCCATCGTTTCGATCCGTATCCAAATGAACCGGGGCGCCTACATGGCGCCCCGAAAACTCTCCCTACTCGATGACTTTGGTGACGACGCCGGCGCCGACGGTGCGGCCGCCCTCGCGGATTGCGAAGCGCAGACCCTCGTCCATCGCGATCGGCGCGATCAACGTGATGTCCATCGACACGTTGTCACCCGGCATCTCCATCTCGGTGCCCGACGGCAGCTCCACCGTCCCCGTCACGTCCGTCGTCCGGAAGTAGAACTGCGGACGGTAGTTGCCGAAGAACGGCGTGTGGCGGCCGCCCTCCTCCTTGGTCAGGATGTAGCATTCGCAAGAGAACTTGGTGTGCGGCGTGATCGAACCGGGTGCCGCCAACACCTGGCCACGCTCGACCTCGTCACGGTCGATCCCGCGCAACAGGCAACCCACGTTGTCGCCCGCCTCGCCCTCGTCCAACAGCTTGCGGAACATTTCCACACCCGTGCACACCGTCTTCGTCGTCTCCTTGATCCCCACGATCTCGATGTCGTCGCCGACCTTCACGATCCCGCGCTCGATGCGGCCCGTCACCACCGTCCCGCGCCCCGAGATCGAGAACACGTCCTCGATCGGCATCAAAAACGGCTGGTCGATCGCACGCGTCGGCTGCGGCACGTACTCGTCCACCGCCGCCATCAACTCGGTGACCGTATCCGCGCCCGTCGCCGCGTCGCCGCCCTCGAGTGCCGCCAGAGCACTACCCTTGATGATCGGGATGTCGTCACCCGGGAAGTCGTACTTCGACAACAGCTCGCGGACCTCGAGCTCGACCAACTCCAACAACTCCTCGTCGTCAACCTGGTCGACCTTGTTGAGGTACACCACGATCGCCGGAACCCCGACCTGGCGCGCCAGCAGGATATGCTCGCGGGTCTGCGGCATCGGCCCATCCGCGGCACTCACCACCAGAATGGCGCCGTCCATCTGCGCCGCCCCGGTGATCATGTTCTTGATGTAGTCCGCGTGACCCGGGCAATCGACGTGCGCGTAGTGACGATTGTCGGTCTCGTACTCCACATGCGCCGTGTTGATCGTGATCCCGCGTTCCTTCTCCTCCGGCGCCTTGTCGATCGCGTCGAACGGCGTCTCCTCGGCCTGGCCCTTCGCCGCCAGCACCTTCGTGATCGCCGCCGTCAGCGTCGTCTTGCCGTGGTCAACGTGACCGATCGTACCGATGTTGCAGTGCGGCTTCGTGCGCTCGAACTTCTGTTTCGCCATTGTCTT
>JASLSL010000168.1 GCA_030743445.1 Alphaproteobacteria bacterium | reverse complement strand
CAAATCGGCCGTGGTACCGGCGAAAACTTTACAAGTTTGCCCTTTTAAAGTTAGAGATTTTGAGACATATGAGTGAGTGTAAAAAATTAACAACGTAACCTTGCCGGCTGGTTGTGCGGTCGCTAGATCGATCGACTAGGCAGATTCCTTTCCCTCAGAAGGTCTGTGCGACCAGCCGGTACTTGTTTGAGGAGACCGCCTGATGGATGCCCTGTTGAAAAACAAGACCGCCCTGTTGTTGGTATGCGGCTTCGCACTTCTCATCGTGATCGGCATTCTCACCAGCTAATCCGCGGCCGGATTCTTTTCTGACCGCCGATCGGCCCGCAGCCTGCTGCGGGCCCGTCGTGTTTTCGGCGCCGACGCCCGGGCAGACCCGCCGGACCCCCCCCGACCCCCGGCCCCTCGGCGGCACTCGCTTATGACAGCCTCGGCGAATCACGCTAAGCTCTCGGCTGCGGCGCCGCCATCTTGCGGGTCGCAGGGAGCGCTGGATGAAGCGATCGGTCCTGGTCGTCGACGACGAACCCAATATCGTGCTGTCGCTCGAGTTCCTGATGAGCGAGCTCGGCTGCGACGTCCGGATCGCCAATGACGGCGAGGCGGCGCTCCGGGCGGTCACCGAGGCCGTGCCCAATCTCATATTGCTTGACGTCATGATGCCGAAGCGCGACGGCTACAGCGTCTGCCGGGCGATCCGCAGCAACGCCGAATGGCAGGACATCAAGATCATCCTGCTCACCGCCAAGGGGCGCGAGGAGGAACGCGAAAAAGGCCTCGCCCTCGGTGCCGACGACTACATCACCAAGCCGTTTTCGACCCGCATGGTGGTTGAGAAGGTGACCGCCATGCTCGGCAAGAAATAGCGCCGGCGCTACGCCCGGGCCTACGATTGTCCCCGGGCTATGCTAGAATGGCCCTGGTGTGGCGGAAACGTCCGGTATTCTGGCCGGAATCCGGCCCTTAGGACGGGGCGATTGCGATGATCAAGCCCGGAGCGATTGGCGAGCGATTGTTGGCGCTGTTCCTTTTGGGCGTGCTGATGTTCAGCCCGCCGCTGCTCAAGATCTTCAGCATCGATACCTACTTCCTCGGCGTCCCGCTGCTCTATCTCTATCTGTTCATCGCCTGGACGGTGTTGGTCGTCATCACGGCGTCGTTGGCCCGCGGCCGTTCGGAGGCGACGGATATCGACGCCGATCCAAGCGCGCCTGCGAGCCCGGCCGCCGCGAATCAGGACGGGGACGTCTGACCATGTTGCAGGGCTGGGTCATTCTCCTCGTCGCGTTCGGCTATCTCTGCCTGTTGTTCGCGATCGCCTATTACGGCGACAAGCGGGCGGACGAAGGCCGCAGCCTGGCCAACAATCCGTATATCTATGCGCTCTCGATCGCCGTCTTCTGCACGTCGTGGACCTATTACGGCAGCGTCGGGCGGGCCGCCTCGAGCGGCCTCGACTTCCTGCCGATCTATTTGGGACCGACCCTGGTCTTCATCCTGTGGTGGTTCGTGCTCGGCAAGATCATCCGCATCACCAGGGTCAACCGGATCACCTCGATCGCCGACTTCATCTCGGCGCGCTACGGCAAGAGCACGCTGCTGTCGGGCATCGTCACGGTGATCGCCGTCGTCGGTATCATGCCGTACATCTCGTTGCAGCTGAAGGCGGTGTCGACCAGCTTCACGCTGCTGCTCGAGTATCCCGAGATCGCCCTGCCGCAGGGCATCGTCGACACGCCGGTGGTGCTGCCGACCGCGTTCCTGGTCGCCCTGGCGCTCGGCGTATTCGCGATCCTGTTCGGCACCCGCCATATCGATGCCAGCGAGCAGCACCAGGGCATGGTCGTCGCCATCGCCTTCGAGTCGGTCGTCAAACTGGTCGCCTTCCTCGCCGTCGGCCTCTATGTGACCTTCAGCCTCCACGACGGGTTCGGCGATCTCTTCGCCAAGGCGGCCCAGGTCCCCGACATCAAGAAGATCTTCACCATCGGCGGGACCAGCAGCTACGGCCAATGGGTGACACTGACCCTGCTGTCGATGGCGGCGATCATCTGCCTGCCCCGGCAATTCCAAGTCACCGCGGTCGAGAACCTCGACGAAAACCACCTCCAAAAGGCGGTCTGGCTGTTCCCGTGCTACCTCTTGGCGATCAACGTCTTCGTCCTGCCGATCGCGGTCGGCGGGCTGTTGGAATTCGGCAGCACCGGCGTCGACGCCGACACCTTCGTCCTGACCCTGCCGATGGCCAAGAATCAAGAGGCGCTGACGCTGTTCGCCTTCATCGGCGGCCTCTCGGCCGCGACCGGCATGGTCATCGTCGCGACCATCGCCCTCAGCACCATGGTGTGCAACGACCTGGTCATGCCGGTGCTGTTGCGGATGAAATCGCTGCGCCTGACCGAGAAGGGCGACCTCACCCGACTGCTGCTCGGCATCCGCCGTGGCGGCATCCTGGTCGTGCTGCTGTTCGGCTACGTGTATTTCCGCTCGATCGGCGAATCCTACACCCTGGTCACGGTCGGATTGGTTTCGTTCGCCGCCGCGGCCCAGTTCGCCCCCGCCTTAATCGGTGGGATCCTGTGGCGCGGCGGCACCCGCAAGGGCGCCTTGATCGGGCTCTGTCTCGGCTTCGCGGTCTGGCTCTACTGTCTCCTGATCCCGTCGCTCGCGCTCTCCGGCTGGCTGCAATACGAATTCATCGAGGAGGGCCCGTTCGGCATCGCCTTGTTGAAGCCTTACGCGCTCTTCGGTCTCGACGGGTTCGACTACCTGTCGCACGCGCTGTTCTGGAGCATGTTGGCAAACATCGGCGCCTATGTCGGGGTCTCGCTCGCCGGACGGCAGAGTGCCGCCGAGCGTATCCAGGCGGCGCTATTCGTCGACGTCTTCCGCCAGACCAGCGACAGCGGTACGTCCCAGGTCTGGCGCGGCAGCGCCACCTTCGCCGACCTGCGCGACCTCGTCATCCGCTTTATCGGCCAGCATCAGGCCGACCGCGAGTTCGCCGCCTACGAGCGTCGCAACGACGTCAGCCTGGGCAAACTGAAGGAGGCCGACGCCGATCTGGTCAACTTCACCGAACGGCTTCTGGCCGGCGTCATCGGGGCCGCCTCGGCCCGGGTCATGGTCGCGAGTGTGGTCAAGGGCGAGATGGCGAGCCTGGACGAGGTCTTGGAGATCCTCGACGAGGCGTCCCACGTCATCGAGTACAGTCACCAGTTGGAGCAGAAATCGCGCGAGCTCGAGATTGCATCGGCCGGGCTGCGCGCCGCCAACGAACGCCTCCAGGAGGTCGACCGGCTGAAGGACGACTTCCTCGCGACCGTCAGCCACGAATTCCGCACGCCCCTGACCTCGATCCGATCGTTCAGCGAAATCCTTTACGATCAGGTCGAACTCGATCCCGAGCAGCGCCGGGCGTTTCTCGACATCATCATCAAGGAGAGCGAGCGGCTGACGCGGCTGATCAACCAGCTTCTCGACCTCGCCAAACTCGAGGCCGGGCGCGGCGAGTGGCAGATGTCGGATATCGATCCGACGGAGGTCATCCGCGACGCGGTGGCGGCGACGAGCGGCCTCCTGGCCGAGAACTCGATCCGGTTCAACGTCGAGCTCCCCGAACAATTACCCGCGGTGCATGCAGACCGCGACCGCTTCATCC
>JASLSL010000167.1 GCA_030743445.1 Alphaproteobacteria bacterium | reverse complement strand
CGTAACGCCCCATACCCCTAATACCAAATTGCGATGGGCAAGACTCATCGCAATTGGTAGTGCGTTCAGGCGCCACGCAGGCTTTCCTCGCATAAGCTCGGGCGCGCCGTCGCGCTTGCCAACCTGCAATGAGTTTCACTCAATGCCGATTGGTATACCGGTCGCCGCCACTCGCGATGCCGTCGCCCGGATGATCGGTCGCGAGGAGCCCGCCACGTCCGCGCTCAGGATCGCCACCAATCCGCGTTTGGCTCGGCCATGGTCGCCCTTTACCCGCCATAATGTGAAAATGCTACACTGCGTTCGAGGCGAGCGAGATTGATGGATATGTCCTGCCCGATCTAACCGAGATTGATCTCGAAAAGCTCGGCGTGCGTCACTTATCCCGGCCGAGCGGCGATACCCCGGGGGATGATCGCGAAGAAGATCGTCGGGATGCTTGGGCGGCAACCGGATGGGAATGGGGTCGGCCGATGGTTCAGATAGTCGCGAAACATGACGGCCCGGTCATGATCGCCACCATCACCAACCCGCCGGACGGTTACATGGACGCCGGCACCGAAGGTGAACTGGCCGCCTTGCTCGACCTGGTCGAGGAAGATCGGGACATCCGCGCGGTCGTTTTCACGGGTGGGATGGCGGACGTGTTCATCCGGCACTACGACGTCGGTGTCCTCGAGGAACTGTCGCGCGGCATGGCGGGACGGGGCATGACGTTCGACACCTCTCGATCGGTCCCGGAATCGCCTTATCACCTGTGCCTGCGCCGGATCGCATCGATGCCCAAGGCGTTCGTCGCGGCCATCAACGGCACCGCCATGGGCGGCGGTTTCGAACTGGCGCTGGCTTGCGATATCCGGGTCGCCAAGGACGGTCCCTATTGGCTCGGCTTGCCGGAGATCAATATCGGTTTGTTGCCGGGCGCCGGCGGCACCCAACGCTTGCCGCGCCTGATCGGCGAGGGGCGGGCGCTGGAGATGATGCTGCGCGGCCGGACGTTGCGCCCGCGCGAGGCCGCCGAATGGGGCCTGGTCTCCGCCTGTGTCGATGGCGATGTCGTGGCGGTCGCCTCGGCCATCGCCCATGAAGTGGCCAGGAAGCCGGCCAGGGCTCTCGCCAACATCAAGCGATTGGTCCGCGGTTCGACCAGCCGGCCGCTCAGTGAAGGGATGGCCGACGAACGGACGTTGTTCTGCGACCTGATGGTGTCGGAAGAGGCCATCGCCCTGATGTCGGACTTCAACGCCGGTCGTCGCGACATCCGCGACGACCCTTCCAAGGGTTGACCGATGCCGTCGATCGACAATGCCCAGGTTTTCCTACCCGATCTATGGGCGACCCACGGGAAGTTCCACCCGAGGAAGGAAGCGGTGGTCTGCGGAAATGTTCGGCGCGACTGGGGCGAATTCGACCACAATATGAGCCGCGTCGCGAACCGGCTGATCGACCGCGGGATCGGGCGTGACGACAAGGTCGCGGTTCTGATGGGCAATTCGGTCGCCATTCTGGAGGTCATGTTCGGCGTGGTCCGGGCCGGCGCCTGCGTCGTTCCGCTGAGCGGGCTGTTGACCGCGGAACAACTCGCGGTCTTGATCGACGATTGCGACGCGGCGGTAATTTTTGTTTCCGAGGAATTCCGGGAGAGGGTGGATGCGGTGCGCGACTCTCTCGACAAAATCCGTGATGACGCCTTCGTCGCGGTGGGGTTCCAGGGTGACGGTTGGGTGCCCCTCGCCGACTTTATCGGCGACGCGTCGGATGAGAAACCGGCCGTTCGCTACGACCTCGGCGACGATTTCAATATCATTTACAGTTCCGGCACCACGGGACTACCCAAGGGTATCGTCCAGACACACCGGGTGCGCCAGCATTGGTCGTTCAGTAACGCCGTGGACTTGCGATTCCACAGCGATGCGCGCGCCTTGACCACGACGGCGCTGTATTCGAACGGAACCTGGTTGATGGTCCTGCCCGCGTTGTTCGCCGGCGCAACCCTCGTGGTCATGCCCAAGTTTGATCCGAGCGAGTTCCTGGAGACCGTTCAGAACGAGCGCATCACGCACAGCTTCATGGTCCCGACCCAGTTCATCGTGACCTTGGCGGATCCGGATTTCGACGACTACGACCTTTCAAGTCTCGAAGTCGTGCTGTGCGCGGGATCGCCGCTGCGGCCTGACACCAAGGCCGAGGTGCTCCAGAGACTGAGCCCCAACCTATACGACGTGTACGGGTTTTCGGAAGGCTTCGCGACGGTGCACAAGCCGCACATGCACGCGGCGAAGCCCGACTCCGTCGGCACGCCGGTGCTTGGCTTCGACGTCAAGATCATCGACGACGATGGCACGGAACTGCCGGGTGGCGAGGTCGGAGAGATCGTCGGCTATGGCGCCGGTATCATGAGAGAATACTACAAACGTCCGGAGCAGACCGACGCGATCATCTGGCGCGCTCCGGATGGCCGGTCGTTTCTCCGATCCGGCGACATTGGCAAGCTCGACGAGGACGGGTTCCTTTATATCCTCGACCGCAAGAAGGACATGATCATTTCCGGCGGGTTCAACGTCTTCCCGACCGACATCGAAGCGATCGTCGGCGAGCACGAGGACGTTCTCGACGTGTCGGTGATCGGCGTGCCGCACGACAAATGGGAGGAAACGCCGCTTGCGCTGGTAATTCCGCGCGATGGCGCGGGGTCGTCGACCGAGGACATCCTGCGTTGGGCCAACCAGCGCTTGGCCAAGCATCAGCGCCTCTCGGGCGTCGAGTTTCGCGACGAATTCCCGCGCAACGCGCTCGGCAAGGTCCTCAAACGAATCCTCCGGGAGCCCTATCGGGCAAGCGCGTGAACCGCGACCGGCCCGTTGCATTGCCAACAAAGAGACCTGAAACTGTGGCTGAGCGTGCCGTCACGCAAAGGAAAGAAAATACCGGCTCGGCGTTCGCGAAGCCCTTGGGTCTGGCGCTCCGAAGCCAAGAGCCGCGCATGTACGATCCCGCCAAGCATATCGAAATGGCCCCGGACCAGGAGAGGCTGATCCCACGGCTGATCAGGCTGGACGTGCCCCGTGGCTGATGGCACGCTCTTGGGCGGCAAGACGGCTCTGGTCACCGGTGCGTCGAGTGGCCTGGGCCGTCACGCCGCCTTGGTCCTGGCACGGGCAGGCGCGAGCGTCGTCGTCGCGGCCCGGCGCGGGGAGCTTCTCGAGGAGGTCGCGGGCGAGATCGCCGATTCGGGCGGGCGGGCGCGGGCGGTGACCCTTGATCTCGCCGATGGCGCCAGCATTCGTGACGCCGTGGCCGCCGGCGAGGCGGCGCTGGGACCCATCGACATCCTCCTCAACAATGCCGGCGTCAGCATCCAGAAATGGGCGGTCGATTACGACGAGCCCGAGTACGATTATATTCATGACGTCAACCAGAAGGGCGCCTGGCTGATGGCCCAGACCGTCGGCCGGCGCATGATCGAGGCCGGCCGCGGCGGAAAGGTCATCAATGTCGCGTCGATGGCCGCGATCCGCACCCTCGGCCAGCTCTCGATTTACAGCATGACCAAGGTCGCGCTGGTGCAGATGACCAAGTCGTTGGCGCTGGAATGGGCGTCCCACGACATCCAGGTCAACTGCATCGCGCCCGGCTATATCGAGACACCGATCAACCAAGCCTATTGGCGGGATGAGCGTGGCCGGCAGCTGATCAAGCGCCTTCCACGCCGCCGCATCGGGACGCCGGACGTGCTCGACGGCGCCCTGCTGCTGTTCGCGTCGCGCCAATCCGACTTCGTCACCGGCACGGTCTTGCCGGTCGAAGATGGTCAGAACTTCATGTAGGCGAGGCGGAGGCCGGCGGCTCTCCAGCCGCCCATGATGGCGGTATGAGCGACTCCTTGATCCCGCCGTTAAGCAACCTCGCCTACCGATCCTGGCGAGGGGTGCCTACCAGAGTCCGTTGCGACAGCCTCTGTCAGCAGGCCAATATCGGGCTATCTGGACGGCCGCCGAGGGAATCCATTTCAACGGCGACGCAATCTTGGTACGGTCACCATGGCTTCTCGGGTGATCCGGGAAATGT
>JASLSL010000166.1 GCA_030743445.1 Alphaproteobacteria bacterium | reverse complement strand
TGCGGCACCAGCCAATCGAGATCGGCGTGCGAGAGGTCGTTGGCTTCGAGCGCCTGCTCTACGACCTCGGACATGCGCACGACGGCGTGACGAAAGACCTCGCGGCCCTCCATGCGCAGGAAGCCGGCGGTACCCGTGGTCGACGGCCCGCCGTCGACATAGAGCATCTCGTAGTAATTGCCGTCGGAATATAGGTGCGTCGAGAGCACGCCACGATCCTGGTTTGTGCCCGCCTCCTCGCCCCCCTGCAGCACCACCGCGCCGGCGCCATCGCCGAACAACACGCAGGTTCCGCGGTCCTCCCAATCGAGAATGCGGCTGAAGATTTCGGCGCCGATCACTAGCGCCGTCTCGGCCTGGCCGAGCCGTATCATGTTGTCGGCAACCGACAAGGCGTAGACGAACCCGGTGCAAACCGCCTGCACGTCGAAGGCGGCGCCTCGGGTGATGCCGAGTTCCGCCTGGACCCTGGTCGCGGTCGCCGGGAAGGTGTTGTCCGGCGTCGCCGTCGCGAGCACGATCAGGTCGACATCGCTGGCGTCGATTCCGGCATCGGCGAGCGCGCTGCGAGACGCGTGCAGCGCGATGTCCGAGGTCAGTTCGCCCTCGGCCGCGATATGGCGCTGGCAAATACCGGTGCGTTGGCGAATCCACTCGTCCGAGGTGTCGATGCGTTTGGCGAGCTCGTCATTGGTCATGACGCGCTCGGGCAGGTATGCCCCATAACCCTGGACTATCGATCGGCGCATTTCTAGGAGACCGCGGCTTTCTGAAGCGATTGCTGATCGGCCTTCAACCGTTCGAAGTCATCCTTTATCTTGGAAATGAATCCGTGGCGCGTCATGTCGACCCCGACGCCAATGGCGTTGGCGAAGCCAAGCTCGTCGGTGCCGCCGTGGCTTTTGATGACGATTCCGTTCAATCCGAGCAACATGGCGCCATTGTAGCGGCGCGGATCGGTCCGCGTTCTCACTTTACTTAGCGCGCGTCGGATCATCGGGTAGCTGAGCCGGGCGAACAGGCTGCTGCGGAACGCCTGTTTCAGGAAACCGGTGTAGAGATTCGCCACACCTTCCGCGGTCTTCAGCGCGATGTTGCCGGTAAATCCGTCGGTCACCACGACGTCGACCGCGCCGCCCGCAATGTCATCGCCCTCGACGAAGCCCTTGAATTCGATTGGCAGGGTCGTCTCGCGCAGGATCGCTGCCGCCTCGCGGATTTCCTCGTGGCCCTTCAATTCCTCGACGCCGATGTTCAGCAAGCCGATGGTCGGCTGCTCGATGCCCAACACGGTGCGGGCGAAGACCTCGCCCATGACCGCGAACTCGACCAGATTGTTGGCGTCGCATTGCAGATTCGCGCCGAGGTCGAGCATACAACTCTCGCCCTTTAGCGTCGGGAAGAACGTCGTGATCGCCGGACGCGCGATGCCGGGATGCATCTTCAGGACGAATTTTGCGACCGCCATCAGGGCGCCCGTGTTGCCGGCCGAGACGACGCAGTCCGCCTCGCCGTCGGCGACCGCATCGATCGCCCGGCGCATGCTGGATTCCTTGGCTTGCCGGATCGCCGTCGACGGCTTGTCCTCGTCGCGCACGACCTGGGTCGTGTGGCGCACCTCGGTGACGTCGCGCAGCGCAGGAATGCCGGCCAGCAGATCTTCGAGCTGCGCCTTGTCGCCGACCATCAGGAAGGAGATTTCGGGATAACGCTCACGGGCCAACTCCGCGCCGCCGACGATCATTTCGGGAGCACGATCGCCACCCATCGCATCGAGCGCAACGACCAAACGATCCGGCACGGTTATATCGCCCCGCCAGTTGTAAAGTTGAACTCAGACGGCGGCGACTTCCACTACCTCGCGCCCGTCATAGTGTCCACACGCTTCGCAGACGTGGTGTGGGCGCTTGAGTTCGCCACAGTTCGAACACTCGATATACGCGGCGGATTTCAGAGAGTCGTGGGCGCGCCGATTGTTTCGTCTCGACCGCGATACCTTCTTCTTTGGAACGGCCATAAGTACGTTCTCGCACAAAAATTCGGGAATGGCGGAAAAACCGCCCGGTTACATAGCCAAATTCGGCCGATACGGCAAGTTAGCTGTCTCGGTCTTTCTTTTCCTTGAGCGTCGCCAGTGCCGCGAACGGCCCGTCTGCCTCTTCCGCGGCGGCGTCCGCGTCCTCGCCCGCGGTCAGCCCGGGAAATTCGACGCCCGGCGCCCTGGGGTAAAGATCGATCCCGAGCGCCAGATGCTGGGCCACGACCTCACCGAGGTCGATCCCCTCGCCGTCGAACGGTTCCGGCGGCCCGTCATCCTCTTCCGACAGCTCGATCTCGGCGGGCAGATCGGCGTTCGGCCCGAAATTCTCGTCGATCTCTTCGTCGATCTCGTAACTGGTCGGCTCCAGGGTCACGACACAGTTCTGCACGACGACCGCGCCGAGGCGGCCGGTGACCTGGATCAAAGGCTCGTCACCGATACGCTGCACGTGAAGGTCCGCCTTCAACTCCTTCAGCTCGAGCAATCCGAACCGCCTGGCGAGGACCTCGCGCTCCTCGGGCGACGCCTCGAGCGAGCGGTCGAACCCCTGCAGATCGATATCGTCGACCACGACCCACGCTGTGAATTTTGGCGCCTTCGAATCGTCCATCACGCGGCCTCCAACGGCGCCGGGCCGAAACTCACTTCGCCCCGGCTCAGCTCCGCCAGCGGTTGCCCGGCCAGCGACGCGACCTCGCGGCGGATATAGGCGACCATTGCCGAATTCTGCTCGGGCGTCGGTGCGGCCTTGGCATAGAGATTGCAGGCCAGCACCTCGCCCAGGGCGGCAGCCCCGGTTTCCAACCCTTCGTCGTACTCGGCGAAACGGCCATAGAGCACCTGGGTTAAATGCCGCACTTCCGTGCCGACCCGCAGGTCGCCCGTCCCGAGCTCGCGGACGTTGCGGTCGATGTCGGAAACGATGGCTTCCGAGAACGCTTGGCCGAGCTCGATTGCCTTCGATTCGCCCTTCAGGCGGTGCAAGATCAGGAATCCGTGCAACGCCATCATTTCAAAGCGTCCGGTCGGCGTGTCGGGCACGCCCCAACGGGCGTAGAAGGCCGGCATCCGCGATTGGCCGACGATCGCCGCGTAAAGACGGCGCACGGATTCGGCGAG
>JASLSL010000165.1 GCA_030743445.1 Alphaproteobacteria bacterium | reverse complement strand
GCGCTGGTCGGCGATGCCTTCAACGCGGCGACCCTGGGCGGTGCGGGAGCGCTCGGGCGCGACGACCTCGGCCGGCTCGCGGTCGGCGCCAAGGCCGACCTGGTGCTGGTCGACCTCAAGCATCCGGCGATGATGCCGGTGCGCGAGCCGCTGCGGAGCCTGATCCTGGTCGCCGCCGAGCGCGCGGTACGCCATGTCTATGTCGACGGCGAGCCGGTGGTCCGGGACGGACGGCCGCTGAATGTCGATCTCGACGCCGCGAGCGAGGCGCTGGAAGAGGCGCAGCAACGCTCGATGGCGCGGATCCCGGACCGCGACTGGACCGGGCGCGACGCCGACGGGCTGGCGCCGATGGCGTTCGACACGGTCGAGCGTATCGACTGACCCGGCATCCCCGGGGCATACTCCGGCGACCAAACACAGGGGAGGGCGAGATGGCGCGAACGGATACGGTGGAAGTCGGCGGCAGCGAGATGCGGATCTGGATCGCCGCACCCGAGGGCGACGGACCGCACCCGGCGGTCGTCCTGATGTGTCACATCGGCGGGCTGGATAACTTCACCGAGGACCGGCTCGACCGGTTGGCTGCGGCCGGCTACGTCGCCGCCGCCCCGGACAAGTTCCACTACAATCCGTGGATCGAGGAGCGCAACGAGCGGCGGGCCTCGCTGCGCGACAAGCGGATCGTCGCCGACATCGAGGCAACTCTGGCGCATATCGAGGGCGTCGAGAGTGTCGACGGCACTCGGCTTGCGATCATGGGCCACTGCATGGGCGGAAGGACGGCGATGCTCGGGGCCGGCTCGATCCCGCGATTCGGTCCGCTGGTCGACTACTACGGCGGCAACACCATGGTCTCGTGGGGCGGCGACGGGCCGACCCCGTTCGAGCTGATCCCCAAGCTCAAGGGCCCGGTGCTGGGCCTCTTCGGGTTGCTCGACCAGAACCCGTCGCCCGACGACGTCGACAAGACCGAGGAAGAGCTGAAGCGCCACGGCATCGCTTGCGAGTTTCACCGCTACGAAGGCGCCAATCACGCCTTCCAGAATTTCGACAGTGCGGAGCGCCACCATCCCGAGGCGGCGGCCGACGCCTGGGACAAGACGCTGCGTTTTCTCGCTGACAATCTCGGCTGAGCGTCGGGCCGGGCGATGCCGATTTGCGAGGTCGACGGCGTCGCGCTGAGCTATGAGATAGCCGGGCCCCAAGGGCGACCAGAGGCGGCGCCGGCGCTGACTTTCGCGCATGGCTATGCCTTCGACCGCGGGTGCTGGCGGCCCCAAGTCGCGGCGTTCCGGGATCACCACCGGGTGTTGAGCTTCGACTTTCGCGGTCACGGCGAGAGCGGGCTCGGCGCCGCGGACTATCGGATGGAGGATTTGGCGGCGGACGTCGTCGGGCTGCTCGACGCCAACGGCATCGAGCGGACCCACTACGTCGGCGCCTCGCTCGGCGGCATGGTCGGCTTCGCGCTCGCCCTCGGCCATGCCGACCGGCTGGCGAGCCTGACCCTGATGGCGACCCAGGGCGTGATGCCGGACAGCGGCAAGCAGTTCATCCGCGACAACGTCAAGGCGATGCAGGCGGCGGGGGAGGTGATCGGCGACCGCGCCCGGGTCATGACCGAGCGCTATTTCGCGCCCGAATTCAAGGCCGAAAACCCGGCCGAGTTCGAGCGTCTCCAGGGCATCGTCGCCGGCCATTCGGTCGCCGGCTTCGCCAAGTCGAGTGCGGCCATCGTGGCGATGGATTTCGACGACCGGCTGGAAGAAATCCATGTGCCGACCCTGGTGGTGGCGGGCGAGTTCGACGTGCCCACACCACCGGGTCGGATGGAGGTCTACCGCGACCGCATCCCCGGCGCCCGGATGGCGGTGATCGCCGGGGCGGGACACGTGCCGAATGCGGAACGACCCCATGCGTTCAACGCGGTGCTCGCCGATTTCTTCGATCAGAGGTGATCTACGTCAAAGACGGATTTCACCGCCGTCGTATTATTGAACGACGCAAAGGCCTGTTGGCGTCGGGACGAGGCGGTGCGCGATGAAGGTCGAAGAAATCCTCAAGGACAAGAACCGGACAGTGGTCACGGTCAACCCGTACACGACCATCGCGACCGCGGCCCATCGCATGAAGCTGGCGCGCGTCGGCTGCGTCGTCGTCAGCAAGGACGGCAAGCATCTGGACGGCATCCTCGCGGTACGCGACATCGTTTACTCGATGGCCGGGCATCACGGCGAGACGCCCCACGCCGACGAGTTCGGCTTCCTCGAATTGCCGGTCTCCAAGATCATGACCCAAGAGGTGACGGTCTGCCGGCCCGACAGCACGCTGCTCGACGTGATGGAAGTGATGGTGCGTCGGCACCACCTTCACATTCCGGTGCTCGACGCGGCGAACGAGCTCTGCGGCATCGTCAGCATCGACGACGTGATCAAATACGGCGTCGAGGAAATGAAGCTCGAGGCCAACGTCCTGCGCGACAGCTTGCTCGCCAAGCGTTAGAGCCGCTGTTGCCGGCCGATCATTCGGCGTGATTGCGACTCCGTTCGGACAGGGCCGGACGAGTTCGGCCTCGGGGTCGAATTCCGAGCGGTCGATCCGGGCTACCCGCGGCCGACAAACGGCATCTTGGTCGCCATGATGGTCATGAATTGGACGTTCGATTCGAGCGGCAGCCCGGCCATGTGAACCACCGCCTGGGCGACGTGCTCGACGTCCATCCGCGGCTCCGGCTTGGTCGAGCCGTCGGCCTGCGGCACCCCGTCCTTCATGCGTTCGGTCATCGCGGTCGCGGCATTGCCGATGTCGATCTGGCCGACCGCGATGTCGTAAGCCCGGCCGTCGAGCGCGGTCGACTTGGTCAGCCCGGTGATCGCGTGCTTGGTCGAGGTGTAGGGCGCGGAGAAGGGCCTGGGCGCGTGGGCCGAGATCGAGCCGTTGTTGACGATCCGGCCGCCCATCGGGTCCTGGTCCTTCATCAGCTTGAAGGCCTCCTGGGAGCACAGGAACGCGCCGGTCAGGTTCGCGGCGACGACCCGCTGCCAGTCGGCGAAAGGGATGTCCTCGAACGGCACCGGCGGCGATCCGCCGCCCGCGTTGTTGAACAGCAAGTCGAGGCGGCCGAACGCCGCCTTGGTCTTGGCGAAGAGCTCGGCGACCGAGGCCGGATCGCCGACGTCGGTCGGCACCGCGAGCCCCCGCCCGCCGTTATCGCCGGCGAGCTTGACGGTTTCCTCCAGCGCGTCCTCGCGTCTTCCCGCGAGCCCGACCGAATAGCCTTCCTCCAACAGCGCCATCGCGGTCGCGCGGCCGATGCCGCTGCCGGCCCCGGTGACCACCGCGACTTTTCCGGATGCAGCCATGTTTAAATCTCCCTTGCGAATGTCGTTCCTTGGGCGCGGCCTAGTTGGCGGCCTTGCGGACGCGCTTCGGGCAGGGCCGCTGGACCTTGGCCTCGGGGTCGAACTCCGAACGTTCGTTATTCGCCAGGACCGCGCCGTAGAGATGCAGCGACAGGGTCGGCTTGTCGCCGTCGTTCTCGACGCTGTGGATGTCGTCGGGCAGGAAGCTGCAGGCGTCGCCGGCGCCGACCATGACCTCGTGGTGCGCCGCGATGTCGGCGTAGCCGGGCCTGCTGCCGTCGTCCTGGCGCAGCCAGTTAACGTTCTTCTCCACCCCGTCGAGCCCGACCACGATGCCCCAGGTCTGATGGTCGTGCGGGGCGACGCCGCGGCCCGGCAGCCAGCACACGGTCTGGACCGACAGCGACTCGTCGTCGGCGACGTGCAGCATGGTGATGCCGAAGCCCTGCTCCTCGTCGCAGTCGTAGAAGTCCAGCTGCACCCAGCTGGTATCCTGCGAGACGCGCTTGGCCAGGGGCACCATCTTCTGCAGTACTTGGCGATTGTCGAGGCCCTCGGCCACGATCGCCGTCGCGTCGGCGATGAACTGATCTATCGAATAGTCGCTCACGGGCTCTCTCCCTCTTTGCTCGGCGCATCATAGCCAAGCGGTTGCCGGTTGGGCCATCCCGCCGGCGATTTAATCCAGGCCGCCCACGTGTGTGACTTGGATCAATGCGAAGTGTTGCCCGATCGTTCTAGACTGTTCGGCAAATGCGCGCGGAGTAGCGCGCGAACCTATGACCAAAGGAGACCTCCGATGGAATTTCACGTATTTCAATGCAAGGCCGATCGGGACTTCTTCGTGGTCACCGATGGAGAGCATGTCGAAGCGTGCATGAAGAACCCGGACGCCACCCCGACACCCGGCGACGAATTGGAAAGCGTCGGGGTATTCGGTGAAATGGGTAGGACGCGAGCCGCCTTCGACGAAGCCTTCGCGAAACACTGCATCGCGAAGTACGGCTACTATCGGTTCCATTCGAAGACCTACGATCCGGTGGCCCAAGCGCCAATGGCGATGCCCGGCTAAGCGCGCCTGGACCGACGGTTTGAACGAGATGAATTCGACCGCGGCCCTTTAAGTCGGGCCGTGGCTCGGCGCGCGCGGATTCCGGATATCGTTCCCTCTGGGGTTTTCATGCGCCGATGAGGGATGCAAACTCCGGCCCCAAACCGCAAGATACTTTCCGAAGCGCAATCCGCCGCTCGGAACGGGAGTTTTCGCGCATGCCGATCGACCCCGAGGGAAATTTCGGCGCATGACGGCCAGCGAAGCCCGGCGGCCGACGACGATCGAAGGGGTTCGAACGGCGCTCGCGGGCTTTCGCTCGGCGGACGGCGACGCGCACGCCGCCCGGTTCCGTCCGCGCCCGACCGACGTGATCGTCGCGACCTATCCGAAATGCGGCTCGACCTGGATGCAGCAGATTCTGCACGGTCTCAGAACCGGGGGCTTGATGGATTTCGACGAGATCACCGAGGCGGTGCCGTGGATCGAGATGGCCTACGATTTGGGCCACGATCTCGAGGCCGACCAGGTGGCCGAGCCCCGCGCCTTCAAGTCGCACTGGCGCCGCGACGATGTGCCCGAGGGCTGCCGCTACATCTGCATCCTGCGCGACCCGAAGGACGTCATGGTTTCGTTCTATCGTTTCTTCGAGGGTTGGTTCTTCGAGCCCGGCAGCATTTCGCTCGACACCTTGATCCGCGAGTTCATCCTGCAGGGCACGAGGAGCGGGCGCTATTGGGACCATATATTGGCGGCCTGGGAGTACCGCGATCGCCCCGACACCCTGTTGCTCGCCTATGAGGACATGAAGGCGGCGCCGCGCCGGGCGGTGGCCCGCGTTGCTGATTTTCTAGAGTTGGACGCGCGGCCCGCGACGATCGATGTCGCGACCGAGCAAAGCTCGATCGAATTCATGAAGCGGCACGAAAGCCAGTTCGACGACCACCTGATCCGCGCGGCGCGCGACGCGGCCTGCGGCCTGCCGCCGGACGGCGACGCGACCAAGGTGCGCGAGGGCCAAGTCGGCGGCCACAAGGCGGCGATGAGCGCGGACCTTGCCCAGGCGCTCGACCAGGTCTGGCGCGACGACATCGAAAGCCGGCTCGGCTTCGCCGACTACCAGGCCTTGCGCGAGGCGTTGGCGGGGGATTAGGCGGGGGACTAGGCGGCGGAACAATAAAGCAAGGCGCATTTCTTGCTTGCAAATATCGCAGGGGCGATGATCGTCGGGACGAGGAGCGGAACACGGAAATGAACAACGCCGACCTTATCGTTGAGACTCTCAAGCAAGCCGGGATCGACCACGGCTTCGGCATTCCGAGCGGCAACGTGTTGCCGCTGATGGAGGCGATGCGCGCCGGCGGGCTCGACTTCGTGCTGACCGCGCACGAAGGCTCCGCCGCCTTCGCCGCCGATGCGACCGGGCGCCTCACCGGACGCCCCGGCCTCTGCATCGCGACCCTCGGCCCGGGCGCCACCAACCTCGCGACCGGCGTCGGCTGCGCGTTTTTGGATCGCTCGCCGCTGATCGCCATCACCTGCAACCTGAACACCGACCAGCTCGGCCGGCGGATGCAGATGGCGATCGACCATCACGCGCTGTTCCAGCCGATCACCAAGGCGAGCCTGGCGCTGCGCGACGGCTCGATCGCGGCGACGCTGCAGGAGGCGATCCGGACCGCGCTCAGCGAGCCGCGGGGCCCGGTGCATCTCGACCTGCCCGAGGACGTGGCCCTGGCGCCGGCGCGCGAAGATCCGCCGGCGCCGACCGAGGACTTGCCCGGGGTCGCCGCCCCCCACCCGGCCCAGGTCGACGAAGCGGTTCGCTTCATGGGCGAGGCCAAGCGGCCGATCGCCGTCGTCGGGACCTCGGCGATGCGGATGCGCGATCCGGGGATGCTGGTCGACTTCATCGAGCGCAACAACATTCCCTTCGCCTCGACCACCATGGCCAAGGGATTGGTCGACGAGAACCATCCGCTTTCGATCGGCTGCATCGAGCGGGCCTGCAGACAGGTCCAGCGCAAGTTCATCGCCGGTGCCGACCTGGTGATCGGCCTCGGCTACGATTCGGTGGAAAGCGAGTACGAGGCCTGGGTCGGCGACGTGCCGGTGCTGCATATCGATATCGCGCCGGCCGACACCGACGGCACGGTCAAGATCGTCGGCGAGGTCGTCGGCGACCTCGACGCCGGGCTCGGCGGCCTGAACGCGCGCCCGGCGATCTCGACCGACTGGACGGCGGAGGAAATCGCCGCCCACCGCGAGGCGTTCCATAAGGCATTGCGCCCCGCGGCCGACGGCTTCGCGCCGCACCAGGCGATCGACGTGGTCCGCGAGTTGCTGCCGGCCGACGGCATCCTGGCCTTCGACGTCGGCGCCCACACCCACCAGATCGCGAGCCAGTGGACCGCAACGGCGCCGCGCACCTTCCTGATCACCAACGGCTGGTCGTCGATGGGGTTCGGTCTGCCGGCGGCGATCGCGGCCAAGCTCGCCCGACCCGAAATGCCGGTCGTCTGCCTCGTCGGCGACGGCTGCTTCCAGATGACCTGCGGCGAGCTCGCGGTCGCCAAGCGTCTCGGCCTCGCGATCCCGTTCGTCGTGCTCGACGACAGTTGGTTGAGCCTCATCCGGATCAAGCAAGAGCGCCGGCAATACGGGATCTACGGCACCGAGCTCGACACGGGCGGGCCCGTCGGCCCGCCGGCGCATTACTTCGGCGTCCCGGCAGAGGGTGTGGCCACGCCCGATGAGCTGGAAAAGGCGCTCGCGGCGGCGCTCGCCGCCGACGGCCCCCGGGTAATCGAGGCTCGGGTCGACCCGGCGCACTATATGGAGACGGTGTTCGACTAGCCGAGGTCATTCGAATGCGCTCTCTTGCGGCGTGCTCAATTGGTCTTCGCTGCCACCGTCTCGATCTCGATCTTCAGTTCCGACCGCGCGAGGCCGTCGATGATCAGGATCGTCGCCCCAGGTTTGTTGTCGCCCATCACCCGGTCGCGCACGGCGAAGAAATCGTCCCGGTGCGCTCGGTTCGTAAGGTAGACGGTGAACCGGACCACATCGGCGAACGTCATGCCGGCGGCCGCGAGGATTTCCCGCGTGCGCTCGAACACCACCTCGGCCTGCTCGCCGGCGCCTTCGGGCGTGGTGCCGTCGGGCCGGGTGCCGACCTGGCCGTTGGTGAACACCATACGCGCCGCCGCCGGCACCTCGACCGCGTGGGCGACGTTGTTGGTGTGCGGGTAGATCGAATCCAGCACGTGGTTGGTCAGCATCTCTTGTCCTCCAGATTAGGGCCTACTTGCCGCCGAGGAAGTCCCGCATCCAGCCGGCGTAGTCCTCGTCGCGGATCAGTTGCGCCATCAGCTCCGGCGAGGCGACATAGTCGATGTCGTCCGCCGAGGTGCCCTCGCGCAACGCCTTCAGCGTGTCGTAGGTCGCGCGCACCGCGGCCATGAACGGCTTGTGGGTCTGCAGGGCGATGCGGATGCCGAGCCCGGCGAAGTAGTCGAGATCGAGCGGTTGGGGCCCGCCGCCGAGGATGATCGGCACGCCGATCTCCGCCGTCACGGCCTCCAAATCGGCGCGCTCCTTGACCCCGACCAAAAATATCGCGTCGACACCGGCCGCCTCGTAGGCCTTGGCCCGGGC
>JASLSL010000164.1 GCA_030743445.1 Alphaproteobacteria bacterium | reverse complement strand
TCCTTGGCGCCGAAGGGTCCGTTGGGGTCGATGCTCTCGACCAGCTTTACCTCGATGTCCGGCGATTCGACGATACTGGGGACGCGGTAGTCGAGCATATTCGGTCCCAACGGCAGGCCATCGTGATAGCGGGTTTCCTCGCTCAGCGCCTGGCCGAGGCCCATCCACACCGCGCCCTGAATTTGGCCCTCGCAGGCCAACCGGTTGAGCGCGAACCCGCAGTCATGCGCGACCCAGACCTTGTCGACCGTGACCAGCCCGGTATCCTCGTCGACCGTCACCTCGGCCGCCACGGCGGCATAGGAATAGGCCATCGAGGGTCCGACGCCGGCGCCGCGATACTTGCCGCCCTGGTGCGAGCGCGGCACGGTGAAGGTGCCTTTGACGGTGATGGTCCCGCTGTCGGCCACGGCCTCGGTGACGACTTCCTGGAACGAGAGGCCCGGATCCTGGCCGCCTTGGACACGGTAAATCTCGCCGAGGCATTCGATGTCCCCGGGCTTGGCTTCGAGCTTGCGCGCCGCGGCCGCGACCAGGAGCCCCTTCAATTTCTCGGCCGCCTCGATCGCCGCGTTGCCGACCATGAAGGTAACGCGCGAGGAATACGAGCCGTTGTCCTTCGGCGTGACGCGGCTGTCGTTGGCGAAGACCGAGAGCCGGGTGAAGTCGATGCCGAGCACCTCGCCGACCAGTTGCGCCAGCACCGTCGAGGACCCTTGGCCAATGTCCGCCGCACCGGTCAGCACCGTGATACCGCCGTCGAAGTCGAGCTTGAGGTTGACCACCGCATGCGGCTCGCCGGTCCAGTGCACCGGCTTGGCGGCGCCACTGACATAGTGCGAGCACGCGAGGCCGAGCCCCTTGCCGTTCGCCAGACCGCCCTGCCGCGTCTTCCAGCCGGAAGCTTGCTCGACCCAGTCGAGGCATTCCGGCAGGCCGTAGGATTCGACCATCAGGTCGTTGATCGTCTTGAGCGGCGCGGCGAGCAGGTTTCGGCGCCGAATTTCGAACGGGTCGAGACCGAGTTCGTGCGCCATCTGGTCCACCAGCGATTCGAACGCGAACCGCACGTTGACCGTGCCGTGGCCGCGCATGGCGCCACACGGCGGCGTGTTGGTGTAAACGCGGTAACCGTCGAACTTGACCGCCGGAATATCGTAGATCGCGTTCAGGAGGGCGCCCGAATAGAGGATCGTCACGATCCCGTAACCGCCATAGGCGCCGCCGGCCTGGGTCGTCTCGCAGGCGCAGGCCGTCATGCGGCCGTCCTCGGTCATGCCGATCTTCAGCTTTATCCTTGTCTGCGGCCGGCCGCGGTGGGTGACGAAGGTCTCTTCGCGGCTCAGCTTCAGGCGCACCTTGGCGCGCGCCGCCCGGGCCAGGATGCAGGCGACGATCTCGAAATTCAGGGTCTCGCTGCGGTGACCGAAGCCACCGCCGATATAGGGTTTGACGACCCGTATCCTGGAGGCGTCCATGCCGAGGCACTGGGCGACCCGGATATGAACGTAATACGGTACCTGGGTGCAGGAATAGAGCGTGATGCGGTCGCGCTCGGCGTCGTATTCGGCGAGCGAAGCGTTGGGCTCCATCTGCACGTGGGTGACCTCGGCGCAATGATAGACGTCCTGGCGCACGATTTCGGCCGCGGCGAAACCGGCGTCGACGTCGCCGAACTCGTGGTGGACGTCGCGCTCCAGATTGCCCGGCCGGTCGTCATGCAGGTCGACTGCGCCCGGCGCGCGGGAGGCCTCGAGATCGTAATAGGCGGGAAGCTCCTCGACCTCGATTTCGATCAGGCCGAGCGCCTCCTCCGCGGTGGCCTCGTCGACGGCGGCGACGGCGGCGACCGGCTCGCCGCGGTAACGCACCTTGTCGCGCGCCAACGGGAATTCGTTCTGGACGATCGGCAGGATGCCGAAGGGCACGTCGCAATCATCGCCGGTCACGATGGCGACGACGCCGGGAAGCGCCGACGCCTTGGACGTGTCGAGCCTGACGATCTCGGCGTGGCTATGGGGGCTGCGGAGGATGCGCCCGACCAGCGCGTCGTGGTGGGCGAGATCGGCGGTGTACCCGGCCCGGCCGGAAACCTTCTCGAGCCCGTCGATCAGCGGCACACGTTCGCCGATCATGCGCGCCGGCGTGGCGCTGTCGGCGCTCATGATCGGCCGCGCCCGGCCGCATCGCGCACCGACTCGATGATCTTCACATAGCCGGTGCAGCGACAAATGTTGCCGCTGAGGGCGGCGCGAATTTCGTCGTCGCTCGGATCGGGATTGGCGCGCAGCAGGCTCTCGGACGCCATGATCATCCCCGGCGTGCAGTAGCCGCATTGCGAACCGAGTTTTTCATGGAAAGCGCGCTGCAGGTCAGAGACGCGGCCATCCTTTATCGCGCCCTCGATGGTCTCGACCCGGCGACCCGCGACCGAATGGGCGAGCGAAATGCAAGACAGTCGCGGCCGATCGTCGACCAACACGGTGCAGGCGCCGCACTCGCCGCCATCGCAGCCCATCTTCGTCCCGGTGAGGCCGGCAACCTCGCGCAAATAGTCGATCAGCAACATGTTGTCGGCCACGGCATCGTCCCGTTGCCGAGCGTTCACGGTTAGGCTCAGAATCGATTTCGCCACCGTTCCCCCGTCGTGCTCCTCGAGACCATATAATTGTTCGGGTCCCGAACAATATTCAGGATACTACTTCGCTTCGATCGACACAACCATGTTCGGTGAAACGCCGAGTCCGATAACCGACATGTACCCGACTTAAGCAGGAACTGTATTAGACGTCTGGTCCTCGCCAGGATGGTGTTTGCTCTCGTGCTAAAGTCCAACTCGATGGGCATGAAAGGCAGGCTCTCGATCTACGAGTGCCGCCATATCGGTATCCGAAATTACCCGGAATTATCGGAAAAGCATGATGATTTATCGCGAAGCCGGTCAGATCAAAACAAACTACGCGTCGGATCAGCAGATCTTCCCCATCACGCAGGACCGATACATTTTCTGCACCCTTTTTGTGTTCCTGGTGGTTGTGCCGCCAGCGCTCGGGTCCGATTACCTCTACGAGGTCATCCTGTTTCCGATCCTTGCGCTCAGTCTTGCCGCGCTCGGCCTGAACATTCTTACCGGATACTGCGGCCAGCTATCTTTCGGGACAGGCGGCTTCATGGCGATCGGCGCTTACTCCGCCTTCAAACTGATGGTGATCTTTCCTTGGATGAACGTTCTGCTCGTCTTCCTGTTGGCGGGTATGATCGCAGCTTTCTTCGGGATTCTCATCGGTCTGCCAAGCCTGCGCGTTAAGGGATTTTATCTCCTGGTGACGACGCTCGCGTTGCAGTTCTTCGTCGAATGGGCGATTGGCCGCATTCCGTGGTTGCGCGCATACGGCCCGTCCGGTGAAGGGCTGTCGGGCGAGATTTTCGGCGTTCTGGTCATGGGGCCGTCAGCACCGGCGGAACGGAAATACTTGTTGATGCTGTTGATCGTGACGGTGTTGACTTTGGCCGCCAAGAATCTGGTGCGCGGCCGCATCGGCCGGTCGTGGATGGCGATCCGAGATATGGACGTCGCCGCCCAATTGATCGGCATCCGCCCGTTCGCCACCAAGCTGCTCGCCTTCGCCGTGAGTTCTTTCTATATCGGCGTCGGCGGTGCGATGTACGCTATGGTCTATCAGGGGTATGTCGATCCCTCGGGATTCGAGCTTTTCGCGGCTTCGTTGCCGATCCTTTACATGATCATCATCGGTGGCCTCGGCAGCATTCTCGGCACTTATTTCGGCGTGGCGTTCATGGTCGTGGTGCCCGTCATTCTACGTAACGTCTTTCCGGCGGTCGGCATCGAGATTGCGTCGCATGTTATCCAGCATATCGAGTTTATGCTGTTCGGCGGTTTGATCATGTTTATCCTGGTCGTCGAGCCGCGCGGCCTAGCCGGACTCTGGCAAATCGTGAAGGAGAAACTGCGGCTGTGGCCTTTCCCACACTGAGGGCCATGTCTATCCCGCAATGAAACAGCCTAACCCAATGTTTACATTGGAAAAAAGACACGCTGTTGTTCGATTGACCGTATTCAAGGCAGGATCGGGTTGGTTTCGGTAGATCTCGAGCCAGCGGCGATTCGTGCCCTAACGCCTTACCGACCCAATCGGCCAATTGATCCAAGTCATTGCTGGCCGGCCACCAGAATTTACCATCTCCGGTAACCTTTCAAACGGGGGCTACTGCTCGTGGACAATCGACACGAGGCCGGGTTCGAGATCGTGGCGCGGGAGGATTTCTCCGACGTCACCTTCCTGCTTGAGATCGATCACCCCTTGATGGCGAAGGCGGCCCGGCCCGGCCAGTTCGTGATTACTATTCTGCACGACCACGGCGAACGCATACCGTTGACCATCGCCGATTTCGATCGCGAGCGGGGCACCGTCACGCTGGTCATCCAGGCGGCCGGGAAAAGCACCAGAGAGATGCAGCAGACCTGCCGGGTCGGAACCAGGCTGTTGAGCGTGACCGGGCCGATGGGCGAGCCGACCGACCTCGGCGACGTTCGGAAGGTCGTGCTCGTCGGCGGCGGCTTGGGGGTGGCGCCGGTCTTCCCGCAGGCGCGGGCGTACAAGGAGAACGGCGCCTACGTGATCGGCATCATCGGGTTCAGGACCAAGGAATTGGTCTTCTGGGAAGACAAGTTCAAGGCCTGCTGCGACGAATTCATCATCTGTTCGGACGACGGGTCGGTCGGCATCAAGGGGCTGGTGACCGAGGGCATCAAGCGGGCAATCCGCAAGCACGGCGATATCGACCGGCTGGTCGCCATCGGCCCGCCGATCATGATGAAGGCCGCCGCCGAGACGACGCGGCCGCACGGCATCGAGACGGTGGTCAGCCTCAATCCGATCATGGTCGACGGCACCGGGATGTGCGGCGGGTGCCGGGTCAAGATCGGCGACGGGATCAAGTTCGCCTGTGTCGACGGTCCCGAATTCGACGGCCACGAGGTCGATTTCGACGATCTGATGAACCGGCTGCAACGCTACAAGGCGGACGAAAAGCTGGCCTTCGAGAAATGGTCGGAGGATTGCCGTCAGCAGCTCCCGGAGGACTCCGATCCGGCCGCTGCGGGGCCGGCCGCGTCGGGGCCCGAGCGACAGCAGCCGCAGGTCGACGCCGGCATGTTCGACGGGACCTACAGGATGGGCATGCCGAAGGGCAAGTAGCGGGACAGATAGACGATGGCGAAGAAGACGATACGCACCATTCCGCAGGACCGAACGCTGATGCCGGTCCAAGACCCGGCAGAGCGGGCTCGGAACTTCGCCGAGGTCGCGCTCGGTTACGAGCTCGACGCGGCGCTGAACGAGAGCGAACGGTGTCTGCTCTGCCCCGAGGCCAACTGCGTCCCCGCGTGCCCGGTCGCGATCGACATCCCGGGCTTCATCGAGAAGATCAGCAAGCGCGACTTCCGCGGCGCCTACGACGTCGTCGCCGACGCCAATTTGCTGCCCGCGATCTGTGGCCGGGTCTGCCCGCAGGAGGACCAGTGCGAGGGCGTCTGCCCGGTCGGCGATACCTTGGAGCCGGTGGCGATCGGCCGGCTCGAGCGCTGGATCGGCGATATGGCGATCGCCGAGGGCTGGGCCAACCTACCCTATACCGAGCCCAACGGCTTCAAGGTCGGCGTCGTCGGCTCGGGACCGGCCGGCATGGCGTGCGCGGCCGACATGGCCAAGGCCGGGTGCGACGTCACGATCTACGAGGCGCTGCATCGCCCGGGCGGCGTGCTGCGCTACGGCATTCCCGACTTCCGCCTGCCGAACGAGGTGATCGACGCCGAGTACGCCAACCTGACCCGGCTTGGGGTCAAGATCGAGTGCAGCACCCTGGTCGGCCGCCTCTTTACCATCGAGCAGATGATCGACGAGATGGGCTACGACGCCGTCTTCATCGGCACCGGCGCGGGCTCGCCGCAATTCATGGGCATCCCGGGCGAGAACCTGATCGGCGTGCTCTCGGCCAACGAGTTCCTGACGCGCTGCAACCTGATGCACGCCGGTGAGTTCCCGAACTACGACACACCGCTGCACTTGGGCGGTCGCGTCGCGATCATCGGCGCCGGCAACACGGCAATGGACGCGATGCGGGTCGCCCTCAGGCTGGGTGCCGACAAGGTGCACTGCGTCTACCGCCGCACGCGCGCGGAAAGCCCCGCGAGGGTGGAGGAGATCGACCACGCCGAAGAGGAAGGTATCGAGTTCCACTGGCTGACCGCGCCGGTCGAGATTCTCGACGACGGCGAGGGTAACGCCCGCGGCATGCGCTGTCTCGCCATGGAGCTCGGCGAGCCGGACGCCTCGGGCCGGCCGCGCCCGGTCCCGATCGAAGGCAGCGAGTTCGAGTTCGAGGCCGACACCATCATCTATGCGATCGGGACCAACGCCAATCCGATCCTCGGCCAAACCTCGGACCTGAAGCTCAACGAATGGGGCTACATCGAAGCCGACGACACCCTCGCGACCTCGATGGCGGGCGTCTTCGCCGGCGGCGATATCGTCACCGGCGCCGCCACGGTGATCCTGGCGATGGGCGCCGGGCGCAAGGCGGCGCGCAGCATGAAGGCCTATCTCGGGATCCGCGACAGCGAGACTGTCTACCGTCCCGCGCAGAGCGGCAGTGACGGCAAAATATTCGGCATCGACGCCGAGGAGAGGAACTTTACCCGCATCCGCGCCGCCTAGCCGGGCCGTGCGGAGCGGGATGGAGTGATTGACGATGGTGGAATTGGGCTTGGTATCCGACGAAAGGCGCAGGCGGCGCAACCGCAAGGCGGCGAAGCCGGTCGTCACGCTGGACGAGCACATCGTCGAGGTGATCAGCGATTCCGGCGAGGGCGCACAACGCTGTGGCCAGTCGTTCGGCTCGATCGCGGCCCGGATGGGCAACGGCATCTGGACGGTCGAGATCATCCCGGCCGAAATTCAACCCCCGGCGCGGAGCATCGCCGGCGCCAGTGGCAATCGCATTCGCGTCGCCTCGGGCCCGGTGACCAACGGCGGCGACGAGGCCGACCTGGTCGTGGCACTCAACGAGCAGGTGCTGCTCGCCCGGCTCCGCGCCGACGAGCTCAAGTCCGGCTGCATCATCCTTCTCGAGAGCGAATGGCAGGGCGCCAGGGATCCGGCGATCGCCGACTCCTACTTCCAGGTCCGCGACGAGCTCGTCGCCGACGGCTTCCAGGTTTACGACATTCCGATGGAGGAGGAGTGCCTGCACTACGTCGCCGACGCCCGGCGCGGCAAGAACATGTTCGTTCTCGGCATGCTGTGCAGCATCTACAGCCTGGACATGCGGTTGGCGCGCGAACAGATCGCCGTCGCCTTCGCCAGTAAGGGCGACAGCGTCGTCCAGACCAATCTGCAACTCCTCGATGCCGGCCACGACTGGGCCGAGGACAACCTCGACTTCAAATTCGAAATTCCCGCGACCCGGTCGCCGGAGCCGCAGATCGTCGTCAACGGCAACACCGCCCTCGGCCTCGGCGTACTGGCTTCCGGCATGGAGGTCTGCGCCATGTACCCGATCACGCCGGCGACCTCGGCGTCGCACTACCTCAGCGACGTGTTCGAGGCGGTCGGCGGCGTCGTCCACCAGGCCGAGGACGAGATCGCCGCCTGCGCCTTCGCCATCGGCGCCTCCTACGCCGGCAAGTGCGCGGTCACGATCACCTCGGGCCCCGGTTACTCGCTCAAGCAGGAAGCCATCGGCCTCGCGGTGATGGGCGAGATTCCGCTCGTCGTTGTCGACGTCCAGCGCGGCGGCCCGAGCACCGGCCAGCCGACCAAGGCCGAGCAGGGCGACCTGCTGGCCGCCTGCTTCGGCGGGCACGGCGACGCGCCGAAGGTAATCATGGGGGCCGCCACCATCGAGGATTGCTTTTACTCGATGATCACCGCGCGCAAGATCGCCGAAACCTTCCATACGGTCGTGGTGGTGCTGACCGACGCCAACCTCGCGACCGCGCAGCAGCCCTTTCCGCGACCGCAATTCACCGAGGATTGGCTGGCGCCGCCGGTCGATCAAAGCACCATCGGCATGGGGGCAAAGCCCTACGATTGGGACGCGCGCACCGGCCTCGCGCGCCGATTCGTTCCGGGACAACCCTTCGGCATGCATTGCCTGACGGGCCTCGCGCACGATCGCGGCAGCCGCGTCGCCTACGACCCGCAGATCAACCAGGAAGGGCTGCGCCATCGCAGCCTGAAGCTCGCCGCCCTGCAGAAGACGTTGAAGACGCCCCCGCTGTTCGGCGACCCGGAGGGCGACGTTCTGGTCGTCGGCTGGGGCAGCACCCAGGGCGCCATCGAGGAAGCCGTCGGACGGGTGCGCAAGGATGGACACAAGGTGGGCTCGCTTCACCTGAAGTTCCTGCAGCCGCTAGCGAGCGGCATCAAGGAGGCGATGGCCAAGTTCGACAAGGTCATGACGGTCGAGAACAGCTGGTGCGACAGCCTGGAGGACGAGTTGATCGACGAGGACAGCCGCCGCTACGCCAACCTCGAGTGGCTGTTGCGTGCGCGTTACCTGGTCGACGTCGACTGCTGGTCCGAGGTCAAGGGCCGGCCGATCAAACCGGGCGCGGTGGCGCAAGCCATCCTCGAGAAATTGAACGGGGAAAGGTGAAGACGATGACCGATCCAATCCCACAATGCGTGTTCCGGGCCGAGGACGAACGTTACACCCTCGCCGACTATCAGGGCGAGGAGCCGCGCTGGTGCACCGGGTGCGGCGACAACGCCATCCTGGCGGCGGTGCAGCGGCTGTGCCGCGACGAACAACTGCCGCCGGAGCGAACCGTGTTCGTCTCGGGTATCGGCTGCTCCAGCAGATTCCCCCACTACATGAACGGTTACGGCTTCCATGGCATCCACGGCCGGTCGTTACCGGTCGCCGAGGGCATCAAGATGGCGCGGCCCGACCTCCACGTCTTCGTCAGCACCGGCGACGGCGATTGCTGCAGCATCGGCACGGCGCACTGGATTCATGCCATCCGCTACAACATGGATATGACCGTGATGCTGCACGACAACCGGGTGTACGGTCTGACCAAGATGCAGGTTTCGCCGACCTCGCCGCAGGGTCTCCAGACCAAGACCACGCCGCGCGGCGCCTATCTCGAGCCGCTCAACCCGTTGACCGTGACGCTCGGCGTGGCGAACGCGTCCTTCGTTGCCCAGGCGGTGGATTGGATCCCGGAACTGATGCACGACATCATCGAGAGCGCCTTTCACCATAAGGGCTTCTCGTTCATCCGCGTGTTGCAGCGCTGTCCCGAATTCCTGCCGGACATGTTCGAGCCGTGGGTGCAGGACCCGGCGAAGACGCTGCTGCTGGTGCACGAGGACGGGTTGCAACCGAGCCCGAGCCTCTCCAAGACATACAAGAACCAGGAGGCGCACGACCCCGCCGACCTGACGCGCGCGCGCGAAATCGCCTCGGTCGAGGACCCGATACCGGTCGGCATTCTCTACCGGAACGACGACATGCCGCGGTACGAGGAGATTCGCCCCACCGACCGGTCCTACACGCCGGACACGATCAAGGGCGCGCTCGAAGCGGAGCTCGATAAGTTCACCATCGCACCTGCGAATGGCGGTGAGGACGAGGATACGGCGAAGCCATGAGCGCCGAAATTCTCGAGCTTGCCGGCGGTAAGTCGCCGGATGCGAAGCTTGGCGGCGACAGGGATGGCGCGGCGAAGATAACGCCTCGCCCCGCCCTGCTTGCGGGCTACTGGAATCTGACTGAGTTGCGCTACGACTACCCGCTTGTGCTGGTGGCGGACGATACCGGCGTTTCCCCCGTGCGATCGCTCACCGCCGTGATCGACGGCGTGCTGCGGGAAATTGCGCCGAGGGGGGCCGAGGGCGAGGCGGCGAGGAAGCACGTGCTCGGGATCGAGCGGGAAATTCGCGGCCTGCTATCGGCGGATGCCGGCGGAACGCTCTCCGAGCTTTGGGGCCGGGCGAAGAATACCCTCCTCGCGCGCGCCGAGGGCGCGGCGGCGGATGTCCTGAAGGAGAATCTCGATCGCGCCCGCAGCGCCCTCGCATATGACGGCGAGATGGTCGATTGCGGCGCGGAGACAGCGGACACGCTGATCGAACACATTTGGAAGGCGGTCCAGGCGGACAAGATCCGTCGTCTCCGCGGCAAAATCGAAATCCTGGCTCTCCGACTGTCGGATATCCTCAAGGCCGATGCTATGCAGTCGGCCGAGGCCCGCGACGCCGAGAGCCTCGAGCGGTCGGTCGGAACCTCGTTCAGGGACTCGTTCGACTTCGAGGCGATGTCCCGGCTCTTGATCGAGGCGCCGGCGGGCGACCCGCTGCCGGAGGAACGGCGGCGGCGCATCGGCGACGCGCTGTCGGTTCTCGACTCGCAGAAGTTCTTTGCGCCTTGGGATGGCGGCGAAGACACCGAAACCTACACCTTCCTCTTCGACAGTTGCGCCGCCGCCGCCGAGGCCTTCCAGGCCCGGGTCGCGGAAATGGTCGCGCTCGTCAAGGCGATCTCCATCGCCGAGTTGGAGGTCGAAAATGGATATCGCGAGTCGAAGCACGATCCGTTGTTCAGCGGGTTCGACGAGAACGCGCTGTCGCCGGAGGACATCGCGTCCTTCCCGTCCTATCTGGTCCGGCTTTCCGCCGGGCGCTGCGAACCGGCGGAGAAGGCCCACCTGATCGAGCTGCTGTCGTCCGACCTGCCGGTGAAAATCCTGGCCCGGAGCGACGACCTGCTCGAGGGACTGTCGGGCAAACGGTTCTCGTTCGGCGCCGGGATGAGTGACCTTGCCAGCCTGGCGCTCGGCCAGAACAACGCCTACGTCCTGCAGTCCACCGCCTCGCACCTCTATCAGCTGCGGGATCGAATTGTCGACGGCTTGACCTGCCCCGGCCCGGCGCTGTTCAGCGTGTTCTCGGGTTCGGCCGGAAGCAACCCGGACCTACCGCCGTATCTCGTTGCGGCGGCGGCGATGGAGGCGCGCGCCTTTCCGGCCTTCACCTACGATCCCGCGGCGGGCGCCGATTGGGCCGCGCGCTTCGAGGTCACCGGCAATCCGCAGGCCGAGGCCGACTGGCCGACGCACCGCCTTTCATACGCGGATCAAGACCTTCAGACCATCGCGCAGGATTTTGCCTTTACCTTCGTCGATTTCGTCGCCTGCGATCCACGTTACGCCCAATGCTTCGAGCCGGTTCCGGCGGACGGGTCGGACGCAGCCCTGGTGCCGGTCAGTGAATTCATCGATCCGGAAGCTGAACAGGCGGCCGAGGCCGTCCCCTACGTCATGCTGCTCGAGGACGGTGGCTTGGTGCGAAAAGCCGTCGTCGACGGCCGGCTGATCCGCGCCGCGCGGCGTTGTCGCGAGCGCTGGCGCAGCCTGCAGGAACTCGGCGGCATCGACAATTCGCATGCCCGAAACCTGCTGGCAAGCGCACGGCAGGCGTGGGAGGACGAGAAGGAAAGGGAACTGGCCGTGTTGAAAGGCCGGCCCGTAGAGGAACCCGAGGCGCCGACGGCGGAACCGGCGCCGGCGGAGGCGGAAGCGCCGATCGAGGAGGCGCCCGAAGAAGTGCTGGAGGAGCCGGCCGGGGACGACCCCTATATCGAGACGCCGCGCTGTACGACCTGCGACGAGTGCACCGAGATCAACAACGCGATGTTCGCCTACGACGATAACCGGCAGGCCTATATCGCCAACCCGGACGGCGGGACCTACCGCGAGATGGTGGAGGCGGCGGAGTCGTGCCAGGTCGCCATCATTCATCCGGGGAAACCGCGAAACCCGAACGAGCCGGGCCTCGAGGAACTGATCCAGCGGGCCGAGTCCTTCATGTAGCTATCGTCATTGAGACTTCCGCCGGTGGTGACAATGCTTGCTGTGGGACTGCCTCGTGCGGTCGTCGGGGTTCTGTTCACCCCTATCGGGGCGACCCTCGGATATACAGGCACCTCGCTGTCCTTGTATTGTCGTTGCGGCTGACACGGGCGACCGGTTCCGACCTCAATGACCGACTCTCGAAATTCGAACGAAGACCTGCAGTGGGCGTTCCGGCTGCACGAGGCGGGGGATCTGGACGGCGCCGCGGAGACCTACCGCCACGTGCTCGGCGGCGACCCGGCCCACACCGAGGCCGCCTACATGCTGGCGCGGATCGAGCTCGACCGCGAGGACCACGGCGCAGCGGCCGAGCACTTCACCGTCGCGGTGACCGGGCTCGAGGCGCCGGAAGAGGCGCAGCTCGGCCTCGCGGTGGCACTGCGGCGGCTGACCGCCGACGCCGGCGAGGCGGCGGCAGGGCGGCTGGCGGTGCTGGCGGGCGAAAGCGACACCGTCGAGGCCGCGGTTCGCCTGGCCCATGTGCTGGAGCTGGCGGGTTTTCGCGACGCCGAGAAGCACGCCATCGATCTCGCCCTGGCGCGCCATCCGGGCGAGCAGGTGCTGCTGCGGCTGCGCGGATCGATCCTGTTGCACAAGGGCACCTTGGGCGACGCCGCGGAATCGTGCCGGCTCGCCCTCGAGGCCGGGCCCGACGACGTCGAATCGCTGATCCTGATGGGCAGCACATTCCTGTTCTGCGACGCCCATGGCTGGGCGTTGGGTCCGGGCGAGCGGGCGGTCGAACTCGCCCGCGACGGCGAGCCCGGGCTCAGGCGCGCCGCCTTCGTGCTGCTCGGCGAGGCCTATCGCGGCCTCGGCGACGCGGAGGCTGAGCTCCGGGTGTGCCGCAGCCTGGTCGAGATCGACCCAAACGATCCCAAGGGC
>JASLSL010000163.1 GCA_030743445.1 Alphaproteobacteria bacterium | reverse complement strand
TCGTGGTCTCTTTCGTGGCGGCCATCGCCGCGGTCGTGGCGCTCAGGCGATGGGCGCATCGCCGGAAGGACGAAACGGGCCAGCAATTCCCGGTGTTCTGGACTTCGCTTGGCATCCTGATCGGGGTGCCGCTCGTCGTCTCCGCCTTTCTGGGCTTTCCGCTCGGCTGGGAATATCCCTCGATGGGCCGCTTCCGCTTCGTTGGCGGCATGGAAGTACCGATCGAATTCTTCTCGGCGCTGGCGGCGTTGACCTTCTATACCTCGACCTTCATCGCCGAGATCGTGCGTGCCGGAATCCTCGCGATCTCGCACGGCCAGACCGAGGCCGCGCGCGCGCTCGGTGTCCGACAAGGTCCGACGCTGCGGCTGGTGATCGTCCCGCAGGCGATGCGCGTCATCGTGCCGCCGTTGATCAGCCAGTATCTTAATCTGACCAAGAACTCATCGCTCGGCATCGCCATCGGCTATGCCGACCTGTTCAACGTGTTCGGCGGCATCTCGCTCAACCAAACCGGCCAGGCGATCGAGATCATCGCCATGTGCATGGGGGTCTACCTGACCTTCAGCCTGCTGATCTCGGTCTACATGAACTGGTACAACAAGCGCATCGCGCTGGTGGAGAGGTAGCGATGGCCGATACCACCGGCAGCGGCGCGAACCGCGCCTTCGTCCGGACCGAGACCCTACCGCAGGCCCCACCGCCGCTTTCGACCCGCGGATGGATCGGTTGGCTGCGGGAGAACCTGTTCTCCTCGCCGCTCAACGCGGCGTTGACGATCGGCGCGCTCTACGTGCTCTACCTCTTCGTCCCGCCGCTCATCGAGTGGGCCATCATCGAGGCGGTCTGGACCGGCGCCTCGAACGCGGACTGCAAGGGTCACGACGGCGCGTGCTGGGCCATCGTCCCGGCCCGATTCGGCCAGTTCATCTACGGATTCTATCCCGAGGCCGAGCGCTGGCGCGCCGACCTCGTGTTCATCCTGTTCTGCATCAACGTGGCGCCGATCCTGTCGGACCGGCTGCCGGGCCGGACATTCGCGGCGCTGTTCATCGTCTCCGGCTTCCCGATCGTCGCCGGGCTGATCCTGTTCGGCGGCATCGGCCTTGAAGCCGTGCCGACCGACAGGTGGGGCGGCCTGCTGCTGACCCTGGTGCTGGCGGTCGTGTCGATCCTGTTCTCGCTGCCGCTCGGCATCCTGCTGGCGCTCGGAAGGCGTTCCGAAATGCCGATCGTCAGCACCTTCTCGATCGCCTTCATCGAGCTCTGCCGTGCAGTGCCGTTGATCACGGTCTTGTTCATGGCGTCCTTCATGCTGCCGCTGTTCCTGCCCGAGGGCGTCAACTTCAACGAGTTGCTGCGCGCGCTGATCGGCGTCACGATCTTCGCCTCGGCTTATATGGCGGAAGTGGTGCGCGGCGGCCTGCAGGCGCTGCCCAAGGGCCAGACCGAGGCGGCCCAGGCGCTCGGCCTGACCTACTGGCAGGCGATGCGCCTGATCATCATGCCCCAAGCCCTGAAGATCGTGATTCCGGGCATCGTCAACACCTTCATCAGCCTCTTCAAGGATACCTCGCTCGTCTCGATCATCGGCCTCTTCGACCTGCTGCTGGTCGCCAAGGCGTCGGTGACCGACCCGAAATGGCTCGGGCTCGAGCACGAGGCCTATATCTTCACCGCCCTGCTGTATTTCGTCTTCTGCTTCGGCATGTCGCGATACAGCCTGTGGCTCGAAGGCAAACTCAACACCGAGCGCCGGGATTGACCGGGGCGTGGACAAGGACCAATGACATGAGCGCTGACATCGAAACCCAAGCCGTCGACAGGTCGGACCTCTCGGACGAGGTGATGATCCAGATCACCGGCATGAACAAATGGTTCGGCGATTTCCACGTGCTGCGCGACATCAACCTCACGGTCTTCCAGGGCGAGCGGATCGTCATTTGCGGGCCGTCGGGCTCGGGCAAGTCGACCCTGATCCGCTGCATCAACCGGCTGGAGGAACACCAGCAGGGCCAGATCATTGTCGACAATGTCGAGCTGACCAACGATCTGAAGCAGATCGATCAGGTGCGCCGCGAGGTCGGCATGGTGTTCCAGCATTTCAACCTGTTCCCGCACCTGACGGTGCTGGAGAATTGCACCCTGGCGCCGATCTGGGTCCGCGACACGCCGAAGGTCGATGCCGAACAAGCGGCGATGGAATACCTCGCGCGGGTCAAGATCCCCGAGCAGGCGGAAAAATATCCGGGCCAGCTTTCGGGCGGCCAGCAGCAGCGCGTCGCGATCGCGCGCTCGCTTTGCATGAACCCGAAGATCATGCTGTTCGACGAGCCGACCTCGGCACTCGATCCCGAGATGATCAAGGAGGTGCTCGACGTCATGGTCGACCTTGCCGAGACCGGCATGACGATGATCGTGGTCTCCCACGAGATGGGCTTCGCCCGCCAGGTCGCCCACCGGGTGATCTTCATGGACGACGGACAGGTGGTCGAGCAGAACGAGCCGGAAGAGTTCTTCAACAACCCGCAGTCGGACCGCACCAAGCTGTTCTTGAGCCAAATCCTGTCGCACTGAGGCCCCTCACCCTCCCACCGCTTCGCGGCGGGCCCCTCCCTCTCCCGCTTTCACGGGAGAGGGTATTAGCATCGAGTTCGGCAGGAATAACCCTCTCCCGCTGGCGGGCTTAAACGCCTGACAGGGCGTTTAAGGGTGGCGAGCGAATGCGAGCGGGTGAGGGTCTTGGCCACACCGCTGCATCGCGGCATGATGCGCGCCGTCATGGATGGGGTTACGCGATGAAGGTTGCGATATTCGGCGTCGGCACGGTCGGCGGCCTGGTTGGCGCGCGGATGGCGAAGGGTGGGCTCGAGCCGACCCTGATCGCCCGCGGCAAGACGCTCGAGGCGTATCGCGAACGCGGATTGGTGCTGCGCGACCGCAACGGCGAGGCGAGCTACCGGTTGCCAGTGACCGACGACACCGCTTCGCTCGGCATCCAGGACGTGGTGTTGATCGCCGCCAAGGCGCATTCGATCCCGCCGGCGATCGAGCAAATCGCCGCCCTCGTCGGGCCGGACACCGTGGTCGTCCCGATGATCAACGGCATCCCCTGGTGGTACTTCCACGGACTCGCCGGCGACTGGCCGAAGCGGCACTTGGACACGGTCGATCCGGGCGGCCTGGTGTGGAACGCGATCGGCCCCGAGAAGGCGGTCGGCTGCGTCGTCTACGTCGCGACCAGCATGCCGGAACCGGGCGTGGTGCTGCACGGCGCGGGCGTCACTTTTATCCTGGGTGAACCGGAAGGCAGCCCCGGGGGTACTGCCAACGAACGCCTCGGCACGGTCGCGAAGTTGTTGATCGCGGGCGGGCTCAAGGCGCCGATCACGGACGACATCCGCAAGGACGTCTGGTTCAAGCTTTGGGGCAACCTCTCGGGCAATCCGATGAGCGCGCTGGTCGAGGGCAATTGCGGCGATATCGGCCTCGACGACGCGCTGGTCGGGATCATGTCGAAGATGATGGAAGAGGCGGCCGAGGTCGCGGCGGCCTTCGGGGTCGAGTTCGCACCGGACGCCCATAGTCTCGCCAAGGAGATCGACGAGCGCATGGTGCACTTCCGCAGCCTCGCCGAGGCCAAGACCTCGATGCTGCAGGACTTCGAGGTCGGCAAGACGCTCGAGCTCGACCCGATCCTGGGCTCGGTCGCCGAGCTCGGCCGAATGACCAGCATCGCGACGCCGACGATCGACATGATCTACGACCTGACCCGGCGCAAGGCCGAGATCAAGGGCCTTTATGCCCCGATCGGGGGTTGAAAAATTCATTGATCGTCATCCCGGCCAAGCCCTCGAAGAGGGCGCGAGCCGGGACCCATTCCGTCATTCTCACGAACCGGTCGCGACGATTCGTTGGTTTACCGGACTGGGTCCCGGATCGGGCTCCGCCCGTCCGGGATGACGCTTTGAGTCAACTCACAAAACTTCTTCCAGCGCGGCGAGTGCGTTCAAGGTCCCCGGGAAACCGCCATAAGGCGCGGTCTGCATCACCGCCTCGATGATCTCCTCGCGGCTGAGCCCGACGTCGAGCGCCGAGCGCGAGAACTTGCGGAGCTGGCTCTCCAGGCCGAGCACGGTGAAGGCGGCGAGCGCGATCAGCATGCGCTGCCGCCGGTCGAGCCCGGCGCGGTGCCAGAGCCAGCCATAGCCGTACTGCACCGCCATACCGTAGAGCCCGCCAGTGACCGGATTGTCGGGCGAGGCGTAGCCTTGGGTTCCGCGCTCGCCATGCAGCTCGCCCAGCAGCGCCTGGCCCTGGGCCTCGAGCTCATCCAGGCTTTCGTCGGTGTCGGGCTCGGCCTCGACCTCGAGGCCCTCCTCGCGGAACACCTCGTGCGCCACGGCGATCGAATTCTCGATCGTCGGGAAGCCGCCATAGAGCCCGCAATGGACGAACACTTCGACGATTGTCCGGGGCGTGAGGCCGATTTTCAGGGCGCCTTTGGTGTGGCGGCGGACCTGCGGCAGGCATTGCTTCAGGGCGAGCGCCGCCAGCACGCAGATGTCCCGGTCGGCGAGCGCCAGCCCCG
>JASLSL010000162.1 GCA_030743445.1 Alphaproteobacteria bacterium | reverse complement strand
CGACGCGCCCGGCGGCCGCCGGCTCGCGCGCCGGGATCGCCGCGGCCGGCCGGTCGCCCGCGGCGTCGAGCAGGGCGTTGATCAGGTCGGCGAGCGGCACCTCGTGATAGGCGTGGAAGCCAAGCCGGACCTCGCGGTCGGCGGCGACGATGGCGTGGCGCATGTCGATATGGCGTGCCGAGACGCCGAAATTGGTGTCCGACAGGATGACGCCGAGGAGGAAGAGCGCGTCCGACTCCTCGACTGCGCGCGTCACTTCCGGCTTCCCCGCAAGCCCCATGTAGGTGCCGATCAAGGGGGCGTCATCCTCGGCGAGGAGACCTCGCCCCATGAAGCTCGTAGCGACCGGAATGCCGAGCCGGCGGGCGAGATCGATAAGCCTGGCCTCGAGCCGGAAGCGGCGGAGCTCGATCCCCGCCATCATCATCGGCGCCGCGGCGGCGTCGAGCCGGGTCAGGATCTCGGCGGCGCAGGCGGCGACCGCGTCCGGGTCGACCGGCGACGGCTCGGCCGGGACCACCGACCCGCACTCGGACCCCACCATGTCGCGCGGCAGCTCGATATAGACCGGCCGCGACTGCTCGACACAGCTCCGGAGCACGCGGGCGATCTCCGCGGGGGCCGTCGCCGGGTCGTCGAGCACCGCCTGGTCGCAGGTGATCTCGGCGAACACCTTGAGCTGCGAGTCGAGGGACTTGCCCTGGTGGTGCAGCAACAGCCCGCGCCGCCCTTCCTCCGCCCCGGGGGCGCCGGAGATCACCACCACCGGGCTCTTCTCGGCGAAGGCGCCGGTGACCGGGTTGACCATGTTGAAGGCGCCGGCGCCGTAGGTCACCGCGGCGACGCCGATCGTGCTGTTGATCCTGGCCGCTGCGTCGGCCGCGAAGCCGACCGCGGGCTCGTGGCTCAGCGTGTAGAGCGGCAGTAGGTTCGATTCCTCGATCACCTTGAAGAACGGCAGCGCGAAGTCGCCCGGAATGCCGAATATCTCCCGGGCCCCGTGCGCCTTCAGCGCCTCGATCAGCGATCGCGCGAGCTGCATGCGGCGATCATCCGCCATCGCGGGGGTGATGGGAATAGGTTGGAGTGGGAGTCGTCTTACGTCTCTTCCTGCCACCGAGCACCACGGAGCTTCCGCTCCTGGCTAACAGCGGACCTGAGCCAAACTAACCCGCTACCGGAAAACGGCTGACTTTAGCGCCTATTCTTCCAGTTCGCACCACACCGGCGTGTGGTCGGAGGCCTTCTCCTTGCCTCTGGGACTGCGGTCGATCTCGCAGGCGCTCAGCCGGTCGGCGGCCTGCGGCGAGAGCAGCAGGTGGTCGATGCGCAACCCTTCGTCGCGCGGCCAGCGACCGCGTTGATAATCCCAATAGCTGTAGGCATCGGTCTCGCTATGGAGGGCGCGGAACGCCTCGGTCAGGCCGAGATTCACCATCGCCCGGAACCGGGTCCGGGACTCGGGTCTGCACAACGCATCGTTGGCGAAGCCTTCCGGGTCGTAGACGTCGTCGTCGGTCGGGCAGACGTTGAAATCGCCGCCGAGCACGACCGGCATCTCGGTCGGCAGCAACGTGTCGCGCACGTGTTTTTGCAGCCGGTCCATCCAGGCGAGCTTGTAGGTGAACTTCTCGGTGTCGACCGGGTTGCCGTTCGGCAGGTAGATCGAAGCGACGCGCACGCCGCCGATCGTGGCTTCGATGTAACGCGCCTGGTCGTCCTTTTTGTCGCCCGGCAGGCCCTTGGCGACGTCCTCGATCGGCCGCTTGGAGAGGATCGCGACGCCGTTGTAGGTCTTTTGGCCGTGTACCGCGATCTCGTAGCCGAGCGCCTCGAACTCCATCGCCGGGAAGTTTTCGTCGACGCTCTTGGTTTCCTGCAGCAGGACGACATCGGGCTTCGCTTCGGGGAGCCATTCCTGGATGCGCGGCAGGCGCGCCTTGACCGAATTGACGTTGAAGGTGGCGATCTTCAAGGCGTCAGATCGAGAACGAGGCGCCGCAGCCGCAGCCGGCGGTGGCGTTCGGATTGTTCACCTTGAAGGCGGACCCGACCATTTCCTCGGCGTAATCGATCTCGGAGCCGGCGAGCAAATCGAGCGACGTCTCGTCGATCACGACCTTAACCCCGTCGCGCTCGAACACCCGGTCGTCCTCCGCAGCCGTCTCCTCGAAATTGAAGCCGTACTGGAAGCCCGAACAGCCGCCGCCCGAGACGCTGATCCGCAGCATCATGTCCGGCTTGTCCTCGGTCTCGAAGATCTGTGCGAGGCGCGCCGCCGCCGAATCACTGATCGTAACTTGGCGGTCGCCGGTGGGTGTCGAGGAAGCGAAGGCGTCGGTCATAATTCGGTCCCAAGGGCGCAAAAGCGCACGAATCCTTGCTGTTTTAGATAAGATGCCGGGCCGGTTTGTCAATCCGAATGGGCCGTTGCGTTTTTCCCATCCGGCTCGATACTGTCCATCATGACCCGCGCGCCCTATGCCACGCGCCACGAGGAAAGTCGCGGCCGCCTCCATCCAGAGCCGGACAGCAAGACCCGGACCCCGTTCCAGCGCGACCGCGATCGTATCATCCATTCGACCGCGTTTCGCCGCCTGAAGCACAAGACCCAGGTTTTTATCGCGCCCGACGGCGATCACTATCGCACGCGCCTGACCCACAGCCTGGAGGTCTCGCAGATCGCTCGTGGTCTAGCTCGAAGTCTGGGGTTGGACGAGGATCTGGCGGAGGCCTTGGCGCTGGCCCACGATTTCGGCCATCCGCCCTTCGGCCACGCGGGCGAGACCGCGCTCGACGAGGCGATGCAGCCGTTCGGCGGATTCGACCACAACGATCAAACGTTGCGCGTCCTGGTCAAGCTGGAGCAGCGCTACGCCGCATTCGACGGCTTGAACCTGACCTGGGAAGTGCTGGAAGGCATCGTCAAGCACAACGGGCCTGCCAGCGGCCCGCACGCGACCAAGGACGGGCCGACGCCGATGGTCGGCGATTACAGCGCGAAGCACGATCTGGAGCTCGATACCTTTGCCGGGCCGGAGGCGCAGGTCGCCGCACTCGCCGACGATATCGCCTACGACACCCACGACCTAGACGATGGATTGCGCGCCGGCATATTCGCGATCGACGATCTGAACGCGGTGTCCCACGTCGCGGACGCGTTCGCCGAGGTCCGTCTGAAATATCCCGATATCGAACCGACGCGCGCGATTCACGAGGCGGTTCGGGAACTGATCGGCGCGATGGTGGTCGACGTGCTGAAGGAGTCCGAGCGGCGCCTGGTTGCGGCGGGCGCCAGGAGTGCCACCGAGATCCGGGCGCTCGATCATCCGGTCGTTGCGTTCTCGGACGCGATGGGCGAAAACGACCGCGCCTTGAAGGAGTTCCTGTTCCGGCACATGTACCGACACGACTCGGTTACCAAGGAAACCGACAAGGCAAAACGCATCGTCCGCGAGCTGTTCGAACGGTTCCTGGAGAGCCCGGAGGACCTGCCGCGCGAATGGCAGCGACAGACGGATGAGGCGGGGAGCGCCGTTACCGCCCGCGTCGTCGCGGATTACATCGCCGGCATGACCGACCGCTACGCGATGATGCAACACGACCGGTTATTCAAAGTGGAAACACGCGTGTGACCAACCTGTTCAGGCAATTCCGCGACCGTGTCGTCGACCAGGTCGGGGTCCTTGTGGGCGAGGGGGCGCTGCCGGCGGACCTCGACACCGCACGGGTCAATGTCGAGCCGCCGCGCGATCCGGCGCACGGCGACCTGTCGACCAACGCCGCGATGATCTTGGCGAAACCCGCCGGGGTGAATCCGCGTGATCTGGCGGAGCAGCTTTCGGCGAAGCTCGGCGCGGGGGAAGGCGTCGCGGCGGCCGAGGTCGCCGGGCCCGGATTCATCAATCTGCGACTCGACGATTCGATGTGGCGCGACTGCCTAGCCGCGATCCTTGCCGAGGGTCCGGACTACGGCACATCCGATCTCGGCGAGGGGCAAAAGATCAACGTCGAGTTTGTCTCCGCCAATCCAACCGGACCGCTGCATATCGGCCACGCCAGGGGGGCGGTGTTCGGCGACGTGCTGACCGCGCTGCTCGCTAAGGTCGGCTACGACGTCTGCCGCGAGTATTACGTCAACGACGCCGGCGCCCAGGTCGATGCCTTGGCGCGCTCGGCCCATCACCGCTATCGCGAAGCGGCCGGGGCCGAGGCCGGCGACATGGCGGAGGGCCTCTATCCGGGCAATTACCTCATCGCGGTCGGCGTGGCGCTCGCCGAGCGCGAGGGCGAACGTTGGCTCGACGAACCGGAGGCGGAATGGCTCGCCGAGTTCCGCGAGTTCACCGCCGACGCGATGATGGATTTGGTGCGCGACGACCTCGCGGCGCTCGGGATCGAGTTCGATGTCTTCACTTCAGAGAGCGACCTGGTCAGCCGGGGAATGGTCGAGGCGGCCTTCGAGTCGCTCGAATCCCGGGATTTGATCTATACCGGCGTGCTCGAACCGCCCAAAGGCAAAAAGCCCGACGATTGGGAGCCGCGGCCCCAGACTCTCTTCAAGGCGACCGAGTTCGGCGACGATGTCGACCGGCCGTTGAAGAAGTCCGACGACAGCTGGACCTACTTTGCCTCCGACATCGCCTACCACCGGGACAAGTACGATCGCGGCTTCACCGATTTGATCGATGTCTGGGGCGCCGACCACGGCGGCTACGTCAAACGCATGCAGGCGGCGACCACCGCGATCACCGAGGGCGGGGCCGTGCTCGACATCAAAATATGCCAGATCGTCAAGCTGTTAGACAAAGGCGAGCTGGTAAAGATGTCGAAGCGCGGGGGTACGTTCGTCACCCTGCGCGAGCTCGTCGACGAGGTCGGCAAGGACGTTGTTCGCTTCATCATGCTGACGCGGAAGAATGATGCCACGCTCGATTTCGACCTCTCGGCGGTGACCGAACAATCGCGCGACAACCCGGTCTTTTACGTGCAATATGCCCATGCTCGATGCTGCTCGGTGGAGCGGATGGCGCACGAGCGGATGGACGGTCTCGACACCTCCACGGCGGCGCTTTCGGAGGCGAAGCTGGCGCGCTTGACGGACGAATCCGAGCTTGGTTTGATCAAGATGCTGGCGAATTGGCCGCGTACGCTAGAAGGGGCGGCGGAAGCCCATGAACCGCACCGGATTGCGTTTTACTTGTACGATTTGGCGGCGGTTTTCCATGCGCTTTGGACCAAGGGCAGCAAGGAGGACGCCACGCTGCGCTTCATAATCGAAGACGACGCCGAACTGACCGCCGCCCGGTTGGCGCTGGCGCGCGGCGTCCAGACGGTGATCGCGTCCGGGCTCGGGATCATGGGCGTCGAGCCGGCCCGGGAGATGCGCTGATGCCTTCCGATTCCGATCCCCTGCGCGCTGAACTCGCGGCGATCGACGAAGAGGTCAGCCGCGCGCCGCCGGCCAAGAAGGCGCCAAAGATCCTGCCGATGTTCGTGGCCTTCGTCGCGTTGGCGAGCTTCGGTGGCGTGACTTGGTACGCCTACACCCAGGGTGTCCGCACCGGCAGCGAGGGCGCGGCGCCGCTCCTCAAACCCACCGGTCCGGCGAAAGTTCAACCGACCGAGCCCGGTGGGCTCGACGTGCCGAACCAGGACAAGCTGGTCTACAACCGACTCGACCGGCGCGGCGACGATAAGAAGGTGGAACGCCTGCTGCCGCCGCCGGAATCACCGTTGCCGCCGCCGAAGGGTGCGGTCGGCAGCGCCGCCGCTTCGCCCGCGAAGGAGCCGCCTTTGGCGTCGCCCAAACTGGCGCGGCCGGACTCGCCGCCGGAGCAGACCGCGAAATTCCCGGAACCGCCGAAGCCACCGGAAAAGCAAAAGAAGGAAACCAAGACGACCGAACCGCCGAAGCCGCCCCAACCGCCCCAGCCAACGGCGGCGCCCGCGGCGCCCAAGGCCGCTACGCCGACCGTACCACCGCCGCCCGCCGCCCCGACTGCGGCAGTGAAACCCCCGGCGCCACCGAAGGCCCCGGCGGCCCAACCGGCGACCTCGGCAACGGCGGTGAAACCGCCGGCGTCGCCGGGCAAGGGCTATCGGGTGCAAATCGGCTCGATGCGCTCGCAAGCCTCGGCCGAGCGGGCGTGGAAAATCACGTCCGGCAAGCACAAGGACGTGCTCGGGGCGCTCAGCTTGCAGGTCCAGCGCGCGAAGCTGCAGGGCAGGGGTGAGTTTTTTCGCGTCCAGGCGGGACCGCTCAAGGACGCCGCCGCCGCGCGCCAGGTTTGCACCACGCTCAAGCAACGCAAGGTGGGGTGCATCATTGTCCGCCCCTGATGCGAGTGCTCCGCTTGCGGCAATCTTCACCTGCGCCGGCACCACCCTAACCGATGAAGAACGGGCGTTCTTCCGGGAGACCGACCCGGTCGGGTTCATCCTGTTCGACGACAATCTGGAGTCCGCCGATCAGATTCGTGGCCTGACCGGCGAAATGCGGGCAGCGGTCGGCCGCGACGACGCCCCGGTGCTGATCGACCAGGAAGGCGGCCGCGTCGCCCGGCTCGGCCCCCCGACCTGGCGCGAGGTGCCGCCGGCCCGGCGCTTTGGAGAGTTGGCGGAACGCGACCTGGAGGCAGGAATCGCGGCGACCCGGATCAACGCGCGGCTGATCGCCGCCGAGCTTTACGACCTCGGGATCAATGTCGATTGCGCGCCGGTCCTCGACCTCTCGATTCCGGGCGCCCACGACGTCATCGGCGACCGCGCCTTCGCCGGCGACCCGGAGCTGGTGGCGACCCTCGGGCGCGCCTTCGCCGAGGGGCTGATGGCGGGCGGCGTGCTGCCGATGATCAAGCATATGCCGGGCCACGGTCGTGCCGTCGCCGACAGTCACAAGGAACTGCCGGCCGTCGACGTCTCACGAGGCGAGCTCAACCGGACCGATTTCAAGCCGTTCCAACTGATGGCCGACATGCCGATGGCGATGACGGCGCATATCCTGTTCCCCGCGATCGACCCGGCGCTGCCGGCGACGACCTCGCCCCGGATGGTCAGGGATATCTTGCGCGGCGAGATCGGATTCGAGGGATTGCTGATCAGCGACGACGTCAAGATGGGCGCGCTGGAAGGCACCAACGAGGAACGCGCGCGGGCGGTGATCGCCGCCGGCTGCGATCTGGTGCTGCATTGCTGGGCCGGGGTCGAGGGCATGGCGGAGATCGCCCAAGGCTGCGGCCGGATGATCCCCGCCGCGGCCCGGCGCCTGGCGCGGGCCCAGGGAATGGCGGCCGCGCCCGACCCGGTCGACTCCGCGGCGCTGGTCGCCGAGCTCGCCGGATTGCTCGCCGGATAACGGACATCGGTGGTGGGAAATATCGCTTATATCGCCTCGATCTGGGTGCTGCCGGTTTTGTTCGCGATTACGCTGCACGAGGCGGCGCATGGCTGGGTCGCGTGGCGGCTCGGCGATCCGACGGCGAAGATGCTGGGACGGGTTTCGTTCAACCCGCTGCGCCACATCGATCTGTTTGGCACGATCCTGCTGCCGGCCATGTTGGTGTTCATCCGCGCGCCATTCCTGTTCGGCTGGGCGAAGCCGGTGCCGGTCGACTTTCGCCGACTCGGGCACCCGCGGCGCGACATGGCGTTGGTCGCGGCGGCCGGCCCGGCGGCCAATATCCTGCTGGCGATTGCTTTCGGCCGCGATGCTCCACCTGCTACCCCTGATGCCGGTCGAGGTCGCCGAGTGGACTGCTCGCAATCTGGTGAATTCGGTGCAGCTGAACCTGGTTCTGGCGGTGATCAACATGTTGCCGCTGCCGCCCTTGGACGGCGGAAGGGTGGCGGTCGGGCTGCTGCCGGATTCGCTGGCGCTGCCGCTCGCCAAGCTCGAAAGATTTGGTCTGTTCATTCTGATCGGCTTGTTGTTTCTTGTTCCCATGGCCGGCGACAGGCTGGGTATGGATCTCGACATCTTCGCCTGGCTGGTGCATGAGCCGGTCAATTTTTTGACGCGTGTGATCGCGGCGATAACGCGGATTGGATAGCGGTGAACTCGGATCCCGGAAACGGACAGGACACGGAACCCTTCGAGGACGAGCGTCCGCCTTACGAGGCGCCGCACCAGTACGATCTGCTGCTCGATCTCGAAGGTTTCGAGGGTCCGATCGACCTGCTGTTGACGCTGGCGCGTGAGCAGAAGGTCGACCTGACGCGGATATCGATCCTGCAACTCGCCGACCAATACCTCGAATTCATCGCCCAGGCCCGCGAGCTCAGGCTCGAGGTCGCGGCCGACTATTTGGTGATGGCCGCGTGGCTCGCCTATCTCAAGTCGCGGCTGTTGCTGCCGGACCCGGGGGAGGGCGAGGAGCCGAGTGCGGCCGAGTTGGCGTCGCGTCTCGCCTTCCAGCTGCAGCGGCTCGAGGCGATGCGCGAGTCGGCGATGAAGCTGATGAATCGGCCGCAGCTCGGGCGGGATTTCTTTGCCCGCGGCGAGCCCGAACGCATCCCGGTGGTCCAGACCAACGTCTTCGACGTTTCGCTTTACGATCTGCTGACGGTCTATGGCGCCTATTCCCAGCGCCAGTCGGCGACGACCCTCAGGATCGATCCGAGCGAGCTTTACTCGATGGACGAGGCCTTGCGCCGGCTGAACAGCCTGATCGGCGACGTGCCCGATTGGGCAACGCTGGTGAGCTTCCTGCCGCCGGGTTTGCGGGCCGGGATGATGGCGCGTTCGGCGCTTGCCACGACCTTCGCGGCGACACTGGAGTTGGCCCGGACTGGAAAGATCCAACTGCGGCAGACCGGGATGTACGGGCCGATTTACATCAAGGGCACGGGAGGGCGCGCCTGATCATGGATCGGTTCCAACAGATTAGGTTGCTCGAGGCGATGTTGTTCGCCTCCGCCGAGCCGCTGAGCGAGCGGGTGCTCGCCGCCCGGTTGCCCGAAGCGGCGGAAGTCGACGAGCTGCTGAAAGAATTGGTCGACCACTATGCCAATCGCGGCGTTCATCTGGTCCAGGTCGGAAACCGATGGGCATTCCGCTCGGCTCCCGACCTCGCCGAACATCTGCGCCTGGAAACCAAGATCAAACGGCGGCTTTCGCGCGCGGCCCAGGAAACCATGGCGATCATCGCCTACCATCAGCCGATTACGCGGGCGGAGATCGAGGAAATGCGCGGGGTTTCGCTGTCCCGGGGAACGCTCGACATTTTGCTCGAAGCGGGCTGGATCCGGCCACGCGGCCGCCGCCGGGTGCCGGGCCGGCCGGTGACTTGGGGCACGACGGACACCTTCCTCGATCATTTCGGTCTCGCCGATATCGACGACCTGCCCGGGGTCGAGGAGTTGAAGGCCGCGGGGCTGCTCGATCGTGACGGCGGGCTCGGCCTGCTGGCGCTGCCGCTCGAAGGCGGCGGTGAAGATGTGGACGATGACGCCGAGGATTTGGACGGCGATGACTCCGAGGGGTCGCTGGTCGAAGGCGCCCTGGCGGACGAGGCGATGGCCGAGGAAGCCGCTGACGACGGCG
>JASLSL010000161.1 GCA_030743445.1 Alphaproteobacteria bacterium | reverse complement strand
CTCGGCGCCGACCACGTGATCAACTACGCCGAGCAGGACTTTCGCAAGGCGGTGATCGAGATGTGCGGCAAGCCGCACCGGCGGACCTATGACGGTGGCGTCGACGTGGTGGTGAACTTTACCGGCGGCGACACCTGGGTCGACTCGTTCAAATGCATGAAGCGCGGCGGGCGGCTGTTTACCTGCGGGGCGACCGCGGGCTTCGATCCGCAGACCGACATCCGCTACATCTGGACCTTCGAGCTCAAGATTTGCGGCTCCAACAGTTGGGTGAAGGAGGATCTCGAGGCGCTGCTGGGGCACATCCACGACGGCGCCTTGAAGCCGGTGATCGACAAGGTCCTGCCGCTCGAGGACGCCGGTGAAGGCCTCAGGATGATCGAGGAGCGCGAGGTCTTCGGCAAGATCGTCATCACCCCGTGATTTCCACCACCCCCGAAGCAGAGAAGAAATCGACATGGCCGAGAACAAGGCGACCCTCGAGGAATTGCAGGAACGCATCCAGCGCGGTCCGTTCCACAAATGGCTCGGCGTCCAGGTGACCGGGCTTTCCGACGACGGCGAGGTCGAGTTCCTGATCCCGTGGCGCGAGGAGATCGTGGTCCACCCGACGCGGCACTACACCCACGGCGGCATCCTGGCGGCGATCGTCGACTTCGCCGCCGACTACGCGATCATGGCGGCAACAGGGGAGGCAGTGCCGACCATCGACATGCGGGTCGACTACCACCGCGCCGCGGTGAAATGCGACATGATCGCCAAGGCGCGGGTGATCAGGCTCGGCCGCGTCTACACCACCGCCGAGGCCGAGGTCTACGACCCGGAAGGCAAGCTCTTGGCGAGCGGCCGCGGCACCTTCCTGACGATGCCGAGGGAATAAACTTTAATTTCGATTACCGCCGGTCGGCCGGCCGGTAGTAGCCGGTTTCGAGGCAGCGTTGCAGCTCCAGGGCGGCGAAGTTCCTTTGCTTGAGCGAAAGCGAGCGCAGCATCTTGAACATTTCGGACCGGACCTCGGCACGTTCCGCTTTCGGCGTCATCTGCACGGTTTCCAGAATCGTCGCTTCCTCTTCCGCATCCAGCGCGCCGATCTCTTTCCGGTAGGCGGTGCCGCACCCCGCGGTGCTCGGTTTGCCAGCGCTTTGCGACGCCGCGGGCGCGACATCGAACGTCGTCGCGGCGAGCGCCGCGATGAAACCGGCCATAAACGAAATCCAGAACGACCGCATTGAAATCCCCTCTACGTTGCCGCCCGCAACGCGGGCCACTATATCCCTTCCCCCGACCGGAACATAGCTATGGCTCGCCACGACTACGCCGGTAGGTTGGACCAACGGGCTCCGGTCAAATAGGATATGCACGGTCTAGGCACGGAATTGAACGAACAGGCGAAATTGGATCGTAGAGCCGTGCGATACGGTCGACAGAGAGCGGTGCCGGGTTATCGGAAATATGGTTTTGATGCGGCTTCGTAACGGTTTGCCCAGGGTTCGGAATTTGCGGGCGGCAAGTATCGTCGTTTCGTCATTGTCGCTCGCGGCAACCATGACGGCTGTGGTGGTATTCAGCGTCGGCCCGGCCCTCGCCGATATGGCGATCCTAAAATACGACAAGCATGGCCGGGTGATCTCGACCGACAATATGGAGGCCCGTCGCGGCGGGAGCGGTACCGCCCCCACGGCCGGGCAAGGGTCGGACAAGCGAGCGGCCGTCGCCCGTCGGTCGCTCGGCAAGCCGGTCGAGATGAAGACCGCGCCCAACCCCAACGAC
>JASLSL010000160.1 GCA_030743445.1 Alphaproteobacteria bacterium | reverse complement strand
GCGAGCTTCTCCATCATCTGGAAGCGAGCTTCGTCCTTGCCCTCGCTAAGGTCTGCCGGGATGTCGATTTGCTCCGAAGCTTCGCCGGGCCGGTAGTTGAAGGCACGCTCGCTGGCGAGATCGACGTATCCGGTGACAGTTTCTCCGTCGAGGATCGGCATTTGGCGCAGCACCAGCGGCTTGGTCGAGACGGCCTGGAGCGCTTCCATGATCTCGCGCACGCTCTCCGAGGCATGGTCCATCTTGTTGACGAACAGCATGCGCGGAATGTTGTGGGTGTCGAGGAACTGGAACAGCGACGACAGCGCCATCGCCTTGGCCGATTCGGGGTCGCAAACGACGACCGCGACATCGGCCGCCATCAGACCCGCTTTGGCGTCGCCGACATACTCGACAGAGCCCGGGCAATCGATGAAATGCCAACGCTCGCCGAGGTATTCGGCGGTCGCCGCATTGAGCTCGACGCTCATATCGCGCTGGCGCGCCTCCTCCGAGGCGTCGCCGACCCTGTTACCTTCCTTGACGCTGCCCTGTCGCGGGATCGCGTCGCAGACATGCAGCAGCGCTTCGAGGAGCGTCGTCTTGCCGCTGAGATATGGTCCGACGATGGCCGCGCAACGCGGGCCTGAAGGCGTAGTGCCAGGCATTTTTGCCCCCTCTGAGCTCGTTCTTGGTCTTCGAGGGTCCCCTCGGCAGAGCGCCTGCGGGGCTCTCCCTGTTTCCCTATGGTTCCAATCCGAGCGGCTCGATGCAAGCAAAATCCTGGCGCGCGGTCAGGTTCCGTCCTTGTAGGGTTTGAGCGCCGCGTAGAGGGTGTCGTGGACCGGCGTCGCGACACCCGCCTCGCGGCCGAGCCGGCACACCGCGCCCGACAGCCAGTCGAGCTCCAGTCGCTTGCCGCCGTTGAGGTCGTGGACCATCGAGGCGACCATTTCCGGCGGGAAGTTGTCGACCGCCGCCATCTGCTTCGCGACCGCGTCCTCGGGCAGGGAGATGCCGCGCCGGCGGCCGACCTCGCCCGCCTCGGCGATGGCATTCTCGTAAAGCCGGCGGATGTCCGGGTCATGGCGTAGTTCGCCGACCGGTTTGCGGGTGACCGAGGTAATGCCGCTCATCGCCACCAGGATCAGGAACTTCATCCAGATGCGGGTCTCGATCGCTTCGCTGAATTCGACGTCGAACCCGGCGCCCCTGCACGCGGTCTCCAATTTCTCGCCACGCTCGGAGCGGCCGCCGTCGGCCTCGCCGAACACCATGGTCGCGAAGGTCCCGGTTTGGCGGATCAATCCCGGCTCGGCGATCACCGAGGAGATATAAGCGGTGCCGCCCATGACGTGCTCGGCGCCGAGGATGCCGGACAGCACCTCGACCGATTCGACCCCGTTCTGCAGGGTCACCACCGTGGTGCCGGGCCCGAGCAGCGGCTTCGCCATCGCCCCCGAGGCTTCGGTGTCGAACAGCTTGACCGCGAAGATCACGTAGTCGACCGGGCCGATCTCGGCCGGATCGTCGGTCGCCTTGGCGGGATCGATGTGAAGGTCGCCGTTGGCGCTTTCGACGCGCAGCCCACTCGACCGGATCGCCTCGAGATGTGCGCCGCGGGCGATATGGGTCACGTCCTCGCCGGCGGCGTCGAGCCGCGCGCCGAAATAGCCGGCGACCGCGCCGGCGCCGAGAATCGCGAACTTCATGGCCGCCGCCCCGAAGTCATTCTATTTCGATCGATGGACATATTAGTTTATCGGTCTTTGAACTCTCCGGACCACTTTCGGGCGGCGTGAAACACATGAAGGACCTGCACCGTATCATCGCGCACACGGTAGGGCACGATGTACGGCGTTCCGGCGACGACCAGTTCGCGAGTTTCGGAAACACGCCCCGGCCGACCGAGCTCTGAATAATCCGCCAACCGATCCACTGCCGCAATGACGGCCCGACCGATCCGCTGCGCCGCAGCGGGATCGTCTTTCGCTATATACGCAATTTCCCGGTCGAGGCTGGCGCCGGCGCGCCTAGTCCAGCGAATATTCACTTGGTCCAGTGCTTATAAGCTTGGGCTTGTTCCGTTTCGGTCAGAAAATCTCCGGCGTCGGCTTCCGCGATTGCCGATTCGATCTCGGCCACCTGCCAGGCATTGACGTCGACATAGGTTCGAATCGCCTCTGCGGCGAGGAAAGACTTGGTGCGGTTAGTGCTTTCCGCGAGTTTTTCCAGTTTAGCCTTGAGCTCGGGATCGAGCCTCACGGTCACGACGCTGTTTGCCGGCACATTTCGCTCCACTTGAGGCAACACATTGTAGATATTGTATATACTGTGTTGTCGACTGGCAAGATGCTGGTGTTAGTTTGCCGTCACGATCCCCTTGGCGAGTTCGGCAAGCAAATCGTCACGCTTGTCATCACCGACACGCGACGCCAGCACGTTGGAAAGAAAAAGTTGATTGGTCTTGACCAATCGCTTGTGAAATTCGCCCAGAGCACTCGACGCTTCCTTGTGCATTTGCAGGTAAATCGCGGCGACGACGTTGACCATGATTGTGCCGACCGCGCCGACCACGGCAACGATGCCCTTAATCCAAATCTGGACGGTACTGT
>JASLSL010000159.1 GCA_030743445.1 Alphaproteobacteria bacterium | reverse complement strand
CCGGCATCGGCGAGGTCAGGCCGCGATTGTGAATGAAGAACGTGCCAAAGATCGGGATCGACTGCTTGACGTGCGGCAGCGACTGGAACACCGCGAAGTGCCAGAAGATGAACTGCAACAGCAGCGGCACGTTGCGCAACGCCTCGATATAGACCCCGACGAGCCGCGAGATGAGCCAGTTGTGGGACAGGCGCAGCACCCCGAAGACGAAGCCCAGAATCGTCGCGAAGACGATTCCGACGACCGAAATCAACAACGTGTTCAAGAGGCCGATGACGAATACCGACCCATGGGTCGAGCCGCCCTCGACCGAATAGGGGACGAGGGTCAGTGGGATTTCGAAACCGGCTGGATTCTCCAGGAAATCGAAACCGGCGCGGATGCCCCGTTTGTCCAGGTTCACCGCCGTGTTGTTGATGATGAATCCAAAAAAGACGATGATTCCGACCACGAACGCGATCTGAACAATGATCGCCCGCTTCTTCGGGTCGTACCAGAATCTGCTTGCCTTGGACTGGCCTTGGAGGTCGGCGTCAACGGCCATCGGAATCCCTTGGGACGGATGACGAGAAGGGGGAACGCGGCGCGCCCGGCCCGATCTTCGGATCGAACGGGCCGAGCGCTAGCACCTAAGCTATGCCGCGTCTACGTACGAGCAGCGGCTCAACGGAACGGCGGCGAGTAGAGGATGCCACCCTTCGTCCACAGCTGATTGTAGCCGCGAGCGAGTCCGATCGCCGTCTTCGGGCCGATGTGGCGCTCGTAGATTTCGCCGTAGTTGCCGACCGCCTTGATGACGTTCGCGGCCCAATCCTTCGGCAGTCCCAGCATCTTGCCCATGTCGCCCTCGGTGCCGAGGAAACGCCGGACCTCGGGGTTCTTCGATCCCATCATGCTGCCAACGTTCTTGGCGGTGATGCCGAGTTCCTCGGCGACGATGAGCGCGTTGCGGACCCAGCGCGCGATGTCGCCCCACTCGTTGTCGCCATGGCGTACCACGGGACCGAGCGGCTCCTTGGAGATGATTTCCGGCAGGACCATGTGGGCCGCCGGGTCCTTCAGCACCGAGCGCTGCGCGGCGAGGCCGGACCGGTCGGTGGTGTACACGTCGCAACGGTTCGACGCGTAATTCTGCCGCGCTTCGGCGGCGTCCTCGACAACGACGGACTTGAACTTCATGCCGTTGGCACGGAAGTAGTCGGCGAGGTTGAGCTCGGTTGTCGTGCCGGTCTGGATGCAGACTGAGGCGCCGTCGAGTTCCTTGGCGCTCTTCACGCCAAGGCTTTTGCGGGCGATGAAGCCCTGACCGTCGTAGTAGGTGATGCCGACGAACTCGAAGCCGAGGTTGACGTCGCGCTTGAAGGTCCAGGTCGTGTTGCGCGACAGAAGGTCGATTTCGCTCGACTGCAGCGCCGGGAAGCGGGTCTTACCGGTCAACGGTTTGTAGGTGACCTTGTCCGGCTTGCCGAAAATCGCCGCGCTGATCGCCCGGCAGTAATCGACGTCGAAGCCGCGATAGACGCCCTTGTCGTCGGGCGCGGCGAAACCGGCGAGGCCGGTGTTGACGCCACAGATCAAATGGCCGCGCTTCTTGACCGTCTCGAGCGTCTGGCTCGCGGCGAGCACCGTGCCCGCCGACATGGCGAGCGCGACGGCCGCACCGAGAGATGCAATTACCAATCGTTTCATGCTGATCGTCTCCCTGTAATCGTGGCGCCCGTTCATCGGGCGCGGACGTTTCGAGCCCCGCAAGGCCACGAAATTCTTATGTTCGTCGAAGACGTTAACACGACGGTCAACACACCCTCAACCCTTCCGGGTTCGAGGGGAATCACCCGGCCCTAGGCTACCCGGCGGCGGGTTCAACTTGTTTCGTCTCCCCGCAGGCAACGAGAATCGTCTTTTGTTTGCAGTAACCTCGCTTTCGGCGAGCCCGACGATTACGGCGAAGTCACCATAGAGTGTCACCGACAAGCCCGAACTCTTCGTCTTCAGTCGACGCCGCTTGCTCCGGGTCGTCTTTCCTCGCTTCGGATCGGGGTATGACGACCATCCTTGGCGGCGGGTTGAACGGAGGAAAGGCTGGGATGACGGAGGGAGAGGTGCGTCTGGAAGACGATAAAATTGGCCAAATGGGCTTCCGAACACGGCCAAATCATCAAATCTGGACTGTCGAATGGCCGCAGCGAGAAAATTCTGCCACCGGTGGTGGACATTGCCTAAGATCGGTTACGAAATTAAGGCTATCTGGGAAATGTCGGCTAAACTATCGGCGGCCAAACTACCGGCCAGGCTCAGATTTGGGAGAGAGACTATGCGAAAGACACAGCGGTTGCGCCAGTTGCTGGCGGGCGACGGCATCGTTCTGGGCGGCGGCGCGCACGACGCCTTCAGCGCCCGTCTCGTCGAACAGGCCGGCTTCGAACTCTGCGTCGTCACGGGCGCCGGAGTGGCCGCCTGCCGCGGCTACCCCGACGTGGGGCTGGTCACGCTCGAAGAGATGACGCGAAACGCCCGTTACATCGCCGACGCGATCAGCATACCCGTCATCGTCGATGCGGATAACGGCTACGGCAACGCGATCAACGTGGTGCGCACAGTGCGCGAGTTCGAGCACGCGGGCGTCGCCGGCATTCATCTCGAAGATCAGACCTGGCCCAAGCGCTGCGGGCACATGTTCGGTAAGATCGTCATCCCGAAGGAAGAAATGTGCCAGAAGCTTCACGCGGCGCAGGACGCCCGGGAAGACCCCGACTTCGTCATCATCGCGCGCTGCGACGCGATGCTGGTCAACGGGCTGGACGACGTGCTCGAACGCGGCGACGCCTATATCGAGGCCGGCGCCGACATGCTGTTTTGCGAGGTCCGCGATTCGATGGAGGAAGTCGAGGCGCTCGCCGGCCACTTCAAGGGCCGCGTGCCGCTGCACTGGAACTACAGCCCCAGCCCGATGGTCCCGCGGCTGACGGCGAAGGAAGTCGAGGCGCTCGGCTACAAGACCTGTTGCTTCTATGTGCAGTCGCTGATGGCCGCCGCCAAGACCATGCAGGAGGTGCTGGCCGAAATCCGCGAAACCGGCAGCGCTGCGGCGGTCGAGGAACGCATGATCGGCTTCGACGAACTCTGGGAAATCAACGACATGGCTTCGATCCGCGACATGGAGCGCAAATATGCCGTTTGATCCGGTCCGCCTGGAGCTGATCAAGAACGCGATCGGATCGGTCGTCGACGAAATGCTGCTGACCGTCGTGCGCATCGCCTATTCCTCGATAATGAAGGACACGATGGACCTGTCGAGCGCGTTCTGCGACCGCGGCGGCCGCATGATCGCGCAGGGTCTTTCGCTGCCGCTGCATCTCGGCTCGATCCCGGACGCGATGGGGGCGGTCCAGGCCGAATACGGCGACGCGATCGCCGAGGGCGACGTAGTCATCCTGAACGACCCCTATCACGGCGGCATGCACCTGCCGGACATCTTCATGTTCAAGCCGGTCTTCGTCGACGGCAACTTGCTCGGATACGCCATTCTCGTCGCGCATCACAACGATATGGGCGGCCGCGTACCCGGCTCGAGCGCCGCCGATTCGACTGAGATTTTTCAGGAAGGACTCCGCATCCCCGTGGTCAAACTCTACGACCGCGGCGCAGCCAACGACACGCTCTACAAGCTGCTCAGCCTCAACGTCCGGCAGCCCGAGGTCGTTCTCGGCGATGTGCGCGCGCAGCTCGCCGCGTGCGACATCGGCGAACGCGGGATGCAGGACCTGGCCGCGCGCTACGGCGTCGCGGAACTGGAGCGATCGTTCGACGCCTTGCTCGACTACAGCGAACGCGGCGCGCGGGCGACGCTGCGCGCGATCCCGGACGGCGTCTACCGATTCACCGACTACCTGGACGACGACGGCGTCAACTTCAACCGTCCGGTCCGCGTTCAGGTCGCGCTGCATGTCGACGGCGATGCACTGACAGTCGATTTCGCGGGCACCTCGCCCCAGGTCGAAGGCGCGATCAATTCCACATTGTCGTTTGCCAAGTCCGCGATCTATTTCGCGATCCGCTCGATCATGGTCGAGGACGTGCCGAACAACGCCGGCTTCTTCCGGCCCATCGAGGCGGTCGCCGAACCGGGCAGCCTAGTCAATCCGCTCCCGCCCGGGGCGTGCGCCGCGCGCGGCGTCACCGGCTTTCGTGTCATCGACGCCATCGTCGGCGCGCTGGCCCAGGCGGTTCCCGAGCGTATCCGCGCGCCGGGCGAGGGCGGCACCACCAGCTACAGCATCGCCGGCTACGACCGCAATGGGACCTATTCCCAGTTCCGCGAAGCGGTGATGGGCTGCTGGGGTGCCGGCGCGAACCGCGAAGGCATCGACGGCGTCGCCAACCCGGCCGCGAACATCTCCAACGCGCCCATCGAAGTGGTGGAGAACACCGCGCCGATCCGCGTCGAGCGTTACGAGCTGGTCACGGATAGCGGCGGTCCGGGGCAATGGCGCGGCGGCATGGCGGTGCTGCGCGAAATGCGCTATCTCGGCGACAACGCGCGCCTGCAGCTCCGTTCGGACCGTCGCGATCATCCGCCCTTCGGCGTGAATGGCGGCCAGGCGGGCGCGCCGTCCCGGAACCTGTTCGACAATGGCGCGGGTGGGGGCGCAAGTGGGGGTGCGGACTGGGAGGATCTGCCGACCAAATTCGTCCGTCCCATTCGCACCGGTCAGGCGATCCGCCACATCACCGCCGGCGGCGGCGGCTACGGCGACCCGTTCCAGCGTCTGCCTGAGCGCGTGCTCGACGACGTCTACAACGGCAAGGTGAGCCCGGAGGCGGCGGCGCGCGATTACGGCGTCGCGGTCAGCGGTCCGCCCTGGCGCGTCGACGCCGAGAAAACCGAAGCGCTTCGTCACGCGCGCTTGGCGGCGGCTGGTCGAGAGGCGGAAGCGGCTGGTGAATAACAACGGCACGCCCGGCGTTCGCGTCGGCGTCGACATCGGCGGAACCTTTACCGATCTCGTGATCCTGACGCCCGACGGTACGCTCGAAAAACGCAAGATTCCTTCGACGCCCGACGACTACGCGGAAGCGATCATCGCCGGCATTCGCGATGCGCTCAGCGGTGCTGGCGGGCAAATTGAAACGCCGATCGCGGAGATCGTGCATGCGACCACGGTCGCGACCAACGCGATCCTCGAACGCCGGGGCGCGCGCACCGCGCTGATCACGACCGAAGGCTTCCGCGACGTCCTGGAGCTGCGCCGAATCCGCATTCCTCTTTCCTACGACCTTGGCTGGGAAAAACCGCCGCCGTTGGCCGAGCGCGCGCTTCGCTTCGAAGTGAAGGAGCGCCTCGATCATATGGGCGCGATTCTGACGCCGCTCGACATCTCGGGCCTCGATGCGATCGTGCAGGCCTGCACGGAAGAAGAGGTCGCCGCGATCGCGGTTTGTTTTCTGCACTCCTATCGCAACCCCGACCACGAGCGCCGGGTTCGCGATTATATCGCCCCTCGGTTGCCGGGGATCCATATCTCACTGTCTTCGGATATTCTGCCGGAGTTGCAGGAATTCGAACGGATCAGCACAACGGTCGTGAACGCGTATGTCGCGCCCCTGATCGCGCGGTATCTCGAAAACCTTCGCCGAAAGTTGGATGCGATCGGCACGACGGCGCCGATCGTCGTGATGCAGTCGAACGGTGGGCTCGTTCCCGCCGGCACGGCGGCGGAGCGGCCCGTATTGATCATCGAGTCGGGTCCGGCCGCCGGGGTGGTCGCGGCGATGCGCGCCGCGCGCGAATTCGGACACGACAATGTCATCACGCTCGATATGGGCGGCACGACGACCAAGGCGTCGATCATCGAGGGCGGGAAAATTCTGCGTGCGCGGGACTATGAGGTCGGCGGCCCGGTATCGGTGAGCAGCCGGCTGGTGCGCGGCGGCGGCTACCTGCTGCGCATCCCGGTGATCGACATATCCGAAGTCGGCGCCGGCGGCGGCAGCATCGCCGCGATCGATACCGGCGGCGCGCTTCGGGTCGGACCGCGCAGCGCCGGCGCGGCGCCCGGACCGGCCTGTTATGGCCTCGGCAATACGCAGCCCACCGTGACCGACGCCAACCTCGTCCTGGGCTTCCTGCACGACGGCTCGCTCGCCGGGGGCGCGCTGACGGTCGACCGTGGCCTGGCCGAATCGGCGGTCGAATCGGCGGTCGCTGGTCCCGCCAACCTGTCGTTGGTTGAGGCCGCGCACGGCATTCATACGATCACGAATTCCAACATGGTCCGCGCAATCAAGACCGTTTCGATCGAGCGCGGCCGAGACCCCGCCGACTTTGCGATGATGGCGTTCGGCGGGGCGGGACCGATCCACGCCGCCGGCGTGGCGGAAGCGCTCGGGATCCGACGTATTCTCGTGCCGCCGGCGCCGGGTCTGTTTAGCGCGTTCGGGTTGCTTCGCGCGGAGGTCGAACACCACGCCGCGCGCACGGTGCTCACTGGAACCGACGCACCCGATCTCGGCGCCCTGCAGTCGGTTATCGACGAGATGGCGGACAGCCTGAAACAGAGAATTCGCGCCGAAGGGTTCGCGGAGGAAAGTATCAGATATTCGGCCCTTGCCGATATGCGCTATTTGGGCCAATCGTCCGAACTGATGGTGCCGTTGTCCGATTTGCGCATCGGCGGCGCGGCTCTACTTGCCGCCGAAGACGCGTTCGAGGCCGAGTACGAACGCCTTTTCGGTCACCGCGCCGATCGCCGGGCGTTCGAACTCGTGAATATTCATGTGATCGCCACGATCGATCGCGGCGTCGAACACACCGCGCGTTGGGACAGCGACGCCGATGACGGCATTACGGCGGGCCGCCACCGCTCGGTCTATTTCGGACCGGAGGCGGGATCGCGCGAAACCGCCATCCTGTCGCGCCAAGCGCTTTCGCGGGACCCGCGCGACGGGCCGATTATTGTCGAGGAATACGATTCAACCGTCGTCGTTCCGCCGGGATGGCGGGCGTGGCGCGACCCGCAAGACAACATCGTCATCGACTTCGCCGAAGCGGATTGAATGTCGGCTCTTAGCCATAAGCGGACTTTCGAAAGCCGGCCCTGAAACCGCAACAACCGCGGGCCAGTCCCGCGTCACGGGTGGGTGTTGGTCGCTGAAAGGTCCGCTCGCGCGACCGGCCAGCCTGCGCGATCAAGCGAAGAGGCGGGAGTCGCTCCCGCCTCTCGTTTGCATTTCTCTCCGCCGACGGGCGGTTACGAACACTTCATCGTCATCATCAGACCGCCGCCGCCCTTGTGAAGCTGGTAGGTCTTCTTGCCGGTCTGGACCACGCTGTGCCAGGTGCCGCGCACCTTCTTGCCCTTGCCGAACTTGCTATAGAAGCCCTGGCCGACGATCTTCCAGGTTCCCTGGATGGTCTTGCCGCCCATGTTGCGGTCGGCGTCGCCGGAATACTTGCCCGAGGTCTTGAAGTAGAAATCCTCGCCCTTCGATCCGTCGGGCTTGGTCCATTTGCAGACCGGGCTGCCCTTCTTGAATGCCTTGGCGAGCCCTGCGGCATCGAGCGGCTTGCCGGCCATCTCGCCGCCGGTGCCGGCGGTTTCGCACCCTGCGAGGCCAAACGCCAGGATAAGGCCCAATGCTGTTATTGCCTATTTCATTCTGTCCCCCTGATGAGTCATCAAACCGGTTCCGAATACAACCGAATGTGCCAGATTAGAATACATCGAGTCGAATCAACATCAAATAAAGGGTGTCGGTTGTTGATACCCCAGCGCCAGCCCGTCCTTTCGGGGGTCGGCGCGACTTTGGGCGGGTTCGGGGGACGTCCGTTATTAGCCAGAAGGAGACGTTCTGTTCGAAGTCCCGATATTTTACAGGCGGGATCTGTGCTGCTTCGTTAGGTCGCGCACGGCGACCCAAAATATGTGGTCAGTCGCGCCTTCTTTGGCCGCGCCCCCGCTGCCGCCGCTCACGCCACCTCTGACATCATCTTGCCGGCCTCGCCGATGATCTCGTCGTTCGCCGCGCCCCGGTGCCCCGACGTCTGGCCTTTTCGAGGTGAAACCGGCGAAAGTTGGACCGACCTCGAGTGATGACGCGGAAGACCCCACATATACCTTCCCTTGTGGTGATTGCGATATTATAATACCACATATTGTGTTGGAGACCCTTCATGCCAACGCCATCCCGGTGACCACGGCGAAGGGTTTCGCACGCCTGCCCTCGGGTTTCCGCTCGGCGATCGAGGTCCTCGACGTCCAGTTCGAATGGTGCGACGAAGCGGCGCTCGAACGGGTTCTGGCGCCGGTGATGCGGCAGCGGGTCGGGCTGGATGGCTAAGCGCGGACCGATCGCACGGAGCTTCATGCGCTGGGTGATGTACCCGCTGCA
>JASLSL010000158.1 GCA_030743445.1 Alphaproteobacteria bacterium | reverse complement strand
AGCAGACCCCCATCATGCAATACGGCGCGCGCTCGGCGCCCGTGACCGGCGTCGTCCGGGTGTGTCCGGGGTCGGCGGCGAGGATCGCGGCGGTGACGCTCTCCCCGGCCGGAACCTTCAGCTCGGCTCCGTCGAAGGTGAGGGTCACGGTCCGGCCGGCAGGTTCGTTAAGCCGCTTGTACATCGTCCTCTCCGCGGCCGAAGCGCTTGGCGCTGAAGTGGTCGAAGCCAGGTGGCGTCTCGCGATCGGATATCCAGGGCGCCACCTGCCTTGCGTTGACCGCGGCCAGCGTCACCCCGCTGTGCGATGTCGCGACGTAGGCGCCGGGGAATTCCTCCGATTCGTCGTAGATCGCGCACTTGTCCGGGGTCAGCACCCGAATGCAGCCCCAGCTTCTGACCAGCCTGAGGGCGGCGAGGGCGGGGAACAGCGAAATCGTGCGGGCGGCGATCCGCCGGGTCACGTCGAGCGTCGTGCCGTCGTCAAAATCCACGTCCTCCTCGGAATTACCCAGTTGGACCGAACCCTCGTCGGTCTGGCGGACGGTGGCGAGCGGGATCGGGAGTCGCACCTCGGCCCGCTCGGTCACCAGGACCTGGCCGCGTTGCGGGCGGATCGGCACATAGAGCCCGACCATCGGGGCGAGGCGGGTGATGCCGTGGCCTGCCGCCAGCACGATCTTGGGTGCCGTAAACCGGCCCTGTTGCGTCTTGGCGACGAAGGCGGCGCCGTCGTGACGGATGGTCTCGACCCGGGCGGCCGAGCGGTAGCGCCCGCCCGCCGCCTGGAAGCCCGCAAGCAGCGCCCGCAACAATTTCAAGGGATTGACGTCGCCGTCGTAACGGCAATACCCCGCACCCGTCACCCTGTTGCCGAACCGCAGCTCCGGCACCATTTGCTGCGCCTCGTCGCGCGGGATGATTTCGCAGGCGAAATCCCGGTCACCGGCCTGCGCCTTCATCCGGTCGATCTCGGCCTGTTTGGCCTCGACCTCCTCGTCGCCGAGCAACAGTTGCAGGCCGCCCCTTCGGTAGATCACGTCGATCCCGGTCAGCTCCTTCAACTCGGCGGCGAAGTCCGGATAGAGTTCCGCCGACTCGCGGCTCCAGTCCTGGTAGCGCTGCATGCCCATGCCCTTCGACTGGACCCAGACCAGACCGAAGTTGCCGCGCGCCGCGCGCAACACGTCGTCGCCGTCGTCGAGCAACGCGACGTCGCAGCCGCGCCGCGCCAGGCCATAGGCGATCGCCGGGCCGAACAGCCCGCCGCCGACCACGATAATCTCCGCGCTCTCGCTCATGAGCTAGTTATAGCCAGCGCCCGCTTGCTTGACCATCGAGCGGGATGTTTGGACCTCCGGGCGCATGGGGTTATGCTTTCTCGAGCCGACCGGAAGCCGAAAAGGTAAAGAGGCGCCATGGTCACACTCGCCGATGGACTGATCGTCGTTGCCAAGCGCGACTGCCCGACCTGCACTATGCTGGAGCCGGTCTATGCGCGGCTCGCCGAGGGGACGGCCGACCTCACGGTCTATACCCAGGACGATCCGAGCTTTCCCGCCGGGGTCGAGGGCGTGGTCGACGACACCGAGTTGGAAACCTCTTACCGCCTCGGCATCGAGACGGTACCGACGCTGATCCGCGTCGAGGACGGTGCGGAGTCGGGCCGTGCGGTTGGCTGGGACCGCGGCGAGTGGGAAATGCTCTCGGGCTTGCGCGAGCTCGGCGAAGGGCTGCCGGACTCGCAGCCCGGCTGCGGCTCGAAAAGCGTCGAGCCCGGCATGGCCGAGACCCTCGCGGTCCGGTTCGGCGACGCGAAACTGATGGCGCGCCGGATCGAAGTGACCGAGATCGAGGACGAAATCGAGGCGTGCTACGACCGCGGCTGGTCGGACGGCCTGCCGGTCGTCCCGCCGACCGAGGTCCGGGTCGTGCGCATGCTTCAAGGCACGACTCGCGGCCCACAGGATGTGGTCGGGGTGATCCCGCCGAACAACGCCGAGTGTACGGTCGAGAAAGTGGCGATCAACGCGGTGATGGCGGGCTGCAAACCCGAATACCTGCCGGTCGTGCTGGCTGCGGTCGAGGCGGCGCTCGAGCCCGCCTTCTGCATGCATGGCATGTTGTGCACGACCCATTTCGTCGGCCCGATCGTCATCGTCAACGGCCCGATCGCCGAGCGCATCGGCATGAATTCGGGCGTCAACGCCTTGGGCCAGGGCAACCGGGCCAACGCGACCATCGGCCGCGCCTTGCAATTGGTGATCCGCAACCTCGGCGGCGGCGTCCCGGGCGGCATCGACCGGGCGACCCTCGGCAATCCGGGCAAGGTCGGCTTCTGCTTCGCCGAGGACGAATCGAACCCGGTGTGGCAATCCTTCGCCCGCGAGCGCGGCATCGGTTCAGGCAAGTCGGCGGTCACCCTTTACGGCGGCGAGGGGGTGATGGGCAATTTCGACCAGCTCTCGCGCACGCCGGAATCGCTGACCCGCTCGCTCGCCATGTCGTTGCGCGCGATCGGCCATCCCAAGAAGGCGCCGGGCCACGATGCGCTGGTCGTGATGTCGCCCGAGCATCTGCGCATCTACGCCGCGGCCGGCTGGTCGAAGGCGCGGGTGCTGGAGGAATTCGACGAAGTTCTGACTATTCCGGCGGACGAGATGATCCGTGGCGCCCACGGCGTTGCCGAAGGTATTCCCGAAAGCAAGGCCGGCGGGACGGTTACGAAGTTCCGCCCCGGCGGCCTCAACATCGTGCGCGCCGGCGGCAGCGCCGGGCTGATGTCGGCGATCATCGGCGGCTGGGGCGCCAGCGGCGAACGCGGAACCGATTTGGTAACCAAGGAGATCGGCACATGAACGACAGCTTGAAATTGCTCGACCCGACGGGCGAAACGTCACCGGCGACGCGGGAACGCAAACCACCGCCGGAGTCGCTCGACGGACTTACCATCGGCATCCTCGACATCGGCAAGGCGAGAGGCGACGTGTTCATCGACCGCTTGGGCGGCCTGATGGAAGATCGCGGCCTGACGGTGAAGTACTACAAGAAGCCGACCAATACCCGGGTCGCCCCGATCGACCTCGCGCAGACGATCGCCACCGAATGCGACGTGGTGGTCGAAGCGCTCTCCGATTGAGGGTCCTGCACGTCGTGCAGTTTGCATGACATCGCAGACCTCGACAGCCGAGGCATTCCGGGCGGCATGGTGGCGACGACGGCCTTCGAGGAGGCGGCCAAGGCGCAGGCCAAGGGGCTGGGATTCGAGCCTGCGATCGTCTACGTTCCGCACCCGATCCAGGATCGGACGGACGAGGAAATTCAGGCGATCGCCAAGGCGGCGCTCGAGCCGGTTCTTGGTATGATAACCTCCGGGTGACGTTGGATTTGAGGAACACAGAGCACCAAGCCCATGGATGAATTGGAAGATCGCCTCGGACCCGACATTCCGTCGATCGCGCAACCGAAACCGGAAGAGCTCGCCTACGATCTGGACGGGAAGCTTTCCTCGGTCCTGTCGCTGCGCACGTCGATTCCCGACGACGCCTTCACCGCCGGAACGCTCGGGACCGAGCGCGGCGGCAGCGGCGCGTTGATCCGCGAGGACGGGTTGGTCTTGACGATCGGCTACCTGATCACCGAGGCCGAATCGATCTGGCTGTTCGACAGTAACAACCGGGCCGTGCCGGCGCACACGGTCGGCTACGACCAGGAATCCGGCTTCGGCCTGGTGCAGGCGTTGCAGCCCTTGGACCTGCCGGCCCTCGAACTCGGGAACTCCGGCAATCTGCGCACCGGCGATCCGGTGGTCATGGCCGGCTGCGGCGGGCGGGCCCATGCGGTCAGCTCGCAGATCGTCGCCCGGCGCGAGTTCGCCGGCTATTGGGAATACCTGCTCGACAACGCGATCTTCACGGCGCCGCCGCATCCGTTGTGGGGCGGGGCGGCGCTGATCGGCGCCGACGGGACCCTGCGCGGCATCGGCTCGTTGTTCGTGCAGCAGGCGCGCGAGGGCGGCACGCCGATCGACGTCAACATGGTCGTGCCGATCGATCTCCTGAAGCCGATCATGGCCGAGCTGCTCCAGTTCGGCCGCACCCGCAAGCCGCCGCGCCCCTGGCTCGGCATGCTGACCACCGAGGTCGACGACCGCATCGTCGTCGCCGGGGTGGTCGATGGCGGGCCGGCGCAGGACGCGGATATCCAGCTCGGCGATATCATCCTGGGTATCGGGGGCAAGCAGGTCGCCGACATGGCCTCGATGTTCCGCCACGTCTGGTCGATGGGCGAGGCGGGGGTCGAGATTCCGCTCGACCTGCAGCGCGAGGGCGACGCGTTCCAGATCCACGTCCGCTCGATCAGTCGCTCGGACCGGTTGAAGGCGCCGAAGCTGCATTAAGCGGCGAAAACGATGAATGACGTCACGGGGAGGGCAGCCGATATGCCGAAGCTCGAATGCGTCGTCGAATCCAAGGACATCCTCGGCGAGGGGGTGATCTGGCATCCCGGAGAGCAGAAGCTCTATTGGTGCGACAACCTTAAATCCAACATCCAGCGCTACGACCCGGCGACCGGCGAGCACGAGGTCTGGGACATGCCGGAGGAGGTCGGCTGCATCGTCTTCCGCGAGAACGGCGAGGGCATCGCCGCGGCGATGAAGTCGGGCTTCGCCTTCATCCACGACCTCGACGGGCCCGAAATCGAGTACATCGTCGATCCCGAGCCGGGCATGGACGGCAACCGGATGAACGACGGCAAGTGCGACCGGGCGGGGCGGTTCTGGTGCGGCTCGATGGACGCCGGTCTCGCCGAGCCGACGGCGAGCCTCTACCGTCTCGATCCCGACCTTACCTGCCACAAGATGGACGACGGAATCATTTGCTCCAACGGCATCGCGTGGAGCCCCGACGACAAGGTGATGTTCTTCTCCGACAGCAAGGGCGAGGCGCTCTACAACTACGATTTCGATATCGACTCTGGCGCCATCGCCAACAGGCGCGTTTTTCTCGACACCAACGAT
>JASLSL010000157.1 GCA_030743445.1 Alphaproteobacteria bacterium | reverse complement strand
GGCCACGGCGGTGATGAACCGGCCGCTCATGCAATGGCCGATGCATCCCTTGGGGCCCTTCTTGACCGTGTCTTGGGTGTCGAGATAGGCGAGCATCGAGCGCGTATCGTCGATCACGTCGGCGTTCGACAAATGCTCCATGATCGCGCGCCAGACCACCTTGGTCCGCTCGTTCCGAAACGGGAAGCGGATCGTCCCGAAGCGGTAAAACAAATCCGGCAGGACGACGTAGAACCCTTCGCCGGCGATGCGCCGCGCCATGTCCCAGAGCTCCTCGCGGATCCCCGGCGCGTCCATGTAGAAGATCACCGCCGGGTGCGGGCCGCCGTCCGCCGGGTGCACGATGAAACACGGGATTGGTTGTTCCGGCCCGTCGATGTCCACATGGCTCTCGATCATCGCTGTCCTCCCTGTTTCCCGAGCGCCAAGACTTACCGGATCGGCGGCGACGTGCCAATTGAGTCATCAGCCCGGTTCTGCTTCACTCGCCGAATAAGCCGAGGGAGAGACCGCCATGAAACTCTACAATCACGAAGCCGCACCCAATCCGCGCCGCGCCCGCATCTTCATCGCCGAGAAGGGGCTGGAGATCGAAACCGTCAACGTCGACCTGATGAAGGGCGCGCAGTTCAAGGACGATTTCCGCGCGGTCAATCCGTGGTGCACGGTCCCGGCGCTGGAGCTCGACGACGGCACCACGATCAGCGAGGTCCAGGGCATCTGGCGCTATCTCGAGGCGGCGCACCCGGAACCGCCGCTCTTGGGCGTCGACGCGAAGGACGCCGGCATCGTCGCGATGTGGGAGAACCGGGTCATGCTCGACGGCTTGCAGGCGGTGGCCGAAGGGTTCCGCAATTTCGTCAAGGGCTTCAAAGGACATGCGCTGCCCGGGCCCGATGGCTACGAGCAGATTCCCGAGCTCGTCGAACGCGGCCGCCTGCGCACCGAGAACTTCTTCAAGATGCTCGATCGGCGCCTCGGCGAGAGCGAATACATCGCCGGCGACAGCTACACCGCGGCCGATATCACCGCGCAGGTCACCGTCGATTTCGCCGGCTGGATCAAGATGGAGCTTCCGGACGAGCTCGCCAACGCCAAGCGCTGGCACGACACGGTCAACAGCCGGCCGAGCGCCAAGGCGTAACCTATGGCCGAGCAGCGACCGGGGCCGACCTCGCACGTCTATTTCTCGCAACGGCTGCGCCTGCACTACGTCGATTGGGGCACCGCCGGGGCACCGCCGCTGTTGCTGGTGCATGGCGGGCGCGACCACTGCCGCAACTGGGACTGGATCGCCGAGGCGCTGTGCGAGGACTATCACATCATCGCGCCCGACCTGCGCGGCCACGGCGACTCGCAGTGGATGGTCGGCGGCGGCTACCGGCTGACCGATTACGTCTACGACATCGCGCAGTTGCTGCATCAGACCAAGTTGACGCCGACGGCGATCGTCAGCCATTCGCTCGGCGGGATGATCAGCCTGCAATACGCCGGTCTCTATCCCGAGAACGTGACCCGGCTGGTCGCGATCGAGGGGCTCGGCTGGCCGCCGGAAAAGGCGGCGCAACGCGCCGCCCAGCCGGTCGAAGAGCGCATGGGCGAGTGGATCGACGATTTGCGCGGCCTCTCGGGCCGGGCGCCGAAGCGCTATCCTTCGATCGAGGTCGCCTTCGCCCGCATGCAGGAAGCCAACCCCCACCTCAACCCGGAACAGGCGCGCCACCTTACCGTCCACGGGGTCAACCAGAACGAGGACGGGACCTATAGCTGGAAGTTCGACAACTATGTCCGCGAGCAATCGCCCTACGACATCCCGACCAAGGCGGTCGAGGCGCTGTGGTCGCGGATCGCGTGTCCGACGATGCTGGTGCGCGGCACCGAGAGCTGGGCCAGCGATCCGAACGAGGACGGCCGGGCCAATCATTTCCGGAACGCCCAGGTCGTCAACATCGAGGAAGCCGGCCACTGGGTCCATCACGACAAGCTCGCCGAATTCCTCGGCCTGGTGCGCGACTTTTTGGCCGACTGAGGCCTTATCCCTCCGCGCCGTAGAAGGTGGCGCGCGGCATGGCGACCGGATCGAAGGGCCGATCGACCGGCGGCGTCGCCAGCACCAGGTCGGCGATCGTCTCGATCGTGGCGCCCACCGGGTTGAGCCCGGCCTCGGTCACGGCGAGGTCGATCTGGCGCAGCACCTCCTCGAAGTTGCCACACACTCGGTCGTCGTCGTCGGTGTAGTCGTTGTCGTTGTGGGTGATCATGTTGATTACCGGCACCGCGGGTGCGCGCGCCGTGACCTGGGCGACGATGTTGCGCGCGATCGCCGGATAGTCGGCGTCGACGAAGTCCGGACGCAAATCCCAGTGGTAACGCTTGCCGTCCTTCTCGAGAAGCTCCGAGTGATCGACCGAGACCGGCATGTTGGCGAAGTCGAGCGCGCCGGCGAGTTGGCGGAAGGCTTCGTGGCCGCGGTGCGGGTCGGGCTCGGCGCCGGTCCAGATGGCGTTCTGTCGTGGGTAGAACCGCCCCGGCACCGATAGCGAGCCGCCGCGGAACCCCATCTCGGCGAGCACGCGGAAGGCGTTGTCGTTGGCCGAGAAGGTGCCGGGCCGGAAGTAGAGCGGATGGCGCCCGATGGCGTCCTGCCACATGGCGATGGCGTCGGTGAGGCAGGCGCGCAACTCGGTCTCGGTCATGCTGCCGAAATGCGCCTTGTAGCGGCCGTCGTCGAATTTCCAGGGATGGAGATGCATGCCGAGCGCGGCGCCGTCGGCCGCGAGCTCCCGGTAAAGCGCCGCCTGGCCGTCGGCGACCTCGGGATGCGGGAAAAAGCTCACGGGATAACCGTGCCGCCCGGCGCGCTCGGCATAGGCGCGCACCCAGGCCTCGCTGGTCGCGAGGTCCGGCGGTCCACTGGCGATGGCGTGGGTGTCCGCCGGCGGGCGTTCGCAATCCATCGTGATGACGACATAGATGTCCTGCAAGTCGGTCTCCTAGAAGCCGCGGCCCAGCTCGCCCGACGCCATGGGCGGAACGGCTTTCGCCGCCGGCCGCCGGCGCATGAGCATTGTCGCATGTCGTCTGGGGATTTTGCGAGTGGGACGGTACCGGCTGACGGCCCCTTACCTGTGCCAGCCGCTTGGGCGATAATGCGCCCGAAACGGCGAAGACGCGGACCTCGAAGGGATCCATCGACGCATAAGGGATTTGACGGCATGGTCGGGCGGCGGCTCAAATTCTGGGGCTGGGGGTACGAGGGCGACGGGCTGGAGGACGCCGAGGTGCGCGGCCTGCTCGCGACGTTCGCCAACGTCATGGGCATTGCGCTCGCCAACCCGGTCGCCGTGCCGGAGGTCGAGGAGATCGACCTCGCGAAGCCGCGGATAAGAATTCCGAAGGCGCTGGCGGAGATTTGCACCACCGAGCCCTTTGAGCGTTTGCTCCACACCTACGGCCAGTCGTTCCCGGATTCGGCCCGCATCTTCGAGCGCGATTTCCGCAACGCGCCGGACATCGTCGCCTATCCGCGCGACGAGGCGGAGGTCGCCGCCCTGCTCGATTGGGCCGGCGACAAGGGCGCGGCGGCGATCCCCTACGGCGGCGGCTCCAGCGTGGTCGGCGGCGTCGAGCCGGCGGTCGGCGATACCTACAAGGCCGCGGTCACCATCGATACGACCAAACTCGACAAGGTGCTGGAGATCGACGAGACCTCGCGCGCGGCGCGGATCCAGGGCGGGGCGCTCGGCCCCCGGCTCGAGGCCCAGCTCAAATCCTCCGGCCTGACGCT
>JASLSL010000156.1 GCA_030743445.1 Alphaproteobacteria bacterium | reverse complement strand
CGGGTTGCAGCCCTTCTTGGCCGCGCACGGGTTGCAGCCCTTCTTGGCCGCGCACGGATTGCAGCCCTTCTTGGCGCCACACGGGTTGCAGCCCTTCTTGGCGCCGCACGGGTTGCAGCCCTTCTTGGCCGCGCACGGGTTGCACTTCGCCGCCGCGAGGCGCGGAATCACGCACTTCTTCGAGAAGTTGCCGCCACCCGGACCGCACGGACTGCAGGCGCCGCAGGCGCTCTTCGCCTTGCATGGATAGCAGGCACCACAGCCCTTTTTCTTGGCCGCACAAGGGTTACAACCCTTCTTCGCCGCGCACGGATTACACCCCTTCTTCGCCGCGCACGGGTTACAACCGCGCTTCGGTGCGCACGGCCTACACGCCGCGAACGCCGCACCCGCGATGCTGGCTCCCGCGATGCCGACACCGACCGCCATTGCCAGCGGTATCACGGTACTGGTCAGCATCCTGGCCCTAAATGGTTTCATCAAGTCCTCCATTGACTGCCACACGCCCGCAAAGGCGCGGTTTATCTGTTTCCCACAAGGTCGATAAACTAATGCGAGACGCCCTTGAGCGGGTGTCACTTGTTGTCACTTGATTGTGAAGCTCCGAGGTCTGATCCGCGACCGGCTGGCAAAATAGCCGTTCCCGGTGGCGATGCGCTATTGTTTGACCGCCGCTGCGGTTTGCGTGGCGGCGACGGCATGGGGAGACGACATATGGCACGGGTACGCGACGTCGAGATCGACGAGGTTCCGGAACAGGTCCGGCCGATCTACCAACGCTTCAGCGAGGAATACGGTCCGTTCCTCAACCAAGTGAAGGTGTTCGCCCACCGGCCGCCGGCGCTCGAGCACATCATGGGACTGCTGCTCGACCTCTCGGACGAGGCGCTGTTGGAGAAGCGCTATCTCGAGATCGCGCTGGTCGTGGTCTCGAAGCTCAACCAGTGCACCTACTGCGTCGCCCATCACGCGCCGCGGCTGACCGAGCACGGCTTGTCGGCCGAGACGGTCTCGAACATCCTCGAGCCCGACTGCCCGGGCCTCGACGAGGTCGACCGCCTGGTGCGCGACTACGCGGTGCAGGTGACCGAGAAGCCGCAATTCATGCGCGACGCGATCTTCGAGGAGTTGGGAAAGCACTTCAACGAGGAGGAAATCGTCGAGCTGACCCTGCGCACCGCGCTCTGCGGATTTTTCAACCGGTTCAACGACGCCTTGATGATCGGCATGGAGGACGGCGTGATCGAGGACATGCTCTCGGCCGGCGGCAAGATCGAAGACCTGCCGGAGCACGAAGCCGACGCGGCGGAATAACCGCCTCGGCGGGCGTGGTCGGCGAACCAGGCCCGGGTCGCGCTGCTTGAATTTCTGGACTAGTCTCTTGCCATGAGCCGAATTCGACGCGTCCTGGTGTTTGGGTTGGCGGTGGTTATGATCGCCGTCGCCTTCGCGCTCGGCTTCGGCGCCGTCAAGTACGACGTCTTTCGCCATAGCCCGCGCGAGTTGATCACCCGCGTGGCGCTGCGGCTGATCGGTCCGGAGCCACTCGAATCGCCCTACCGATCCGCCCTCAACATGACCGGCTGCCAGTGCCTGGAAAGCTGGGGCGTTTGCCCCTGCGGATCGACCACGACGCTCCCTGCCTACGAGCAGGAGATCTGGCGACAGTTATCGGCGCTGCCGATGCCCGAGGCGCCCCCGCTGGCGCAGGACTTCCGGACGCGGCTCGACGCCGCGGTCGGATACGACAACATCCGCCCGGCGCCAGGCGAGGCGCGGATCGAAACCGTATCGAGCGACGCCTTTGAGGGCGGCGAGGTCGAACAACTCGCGATCGACTACGACCTGCCGCGGGTGCGCCTTGGCGCACGCCACGCGCAACATGGGAAAACGCCGGACGATCTGTTGATCGTGCTCCACGACGTGGCCTCCAACGCCGAACGAGTGATGGACGGTCTCGGCCGGCGATACTTCAAGGCCGGCTTCGACGTGCTCGCCTTCGACATTACCTCGAATACCTCGTTGATGGCGCTGGTCAACGCCGCTTGGCAATTGCAAGGCGTCCACGCGGCGGGGCTCTGGCCGCGCCTGGTCTGCGACGTGGCGCGGATCAAGCAGGTTCGCAAGACCTACCGACGCGTCGTGGTCTACGGCCAGGGCGACGGCGCCAAGTATGCCGGCTATCTCGCCAACCTCTGCGCGCCGTTCTCCCTCGTCGTCATGGAAGGCGGCGACCGCGACCCGCAACAGGACTACGCCTCGCCCTTGAAGCGGGTCTATCGATTCTATCTTGGCTACTGGCACGACCATCTCACCCCCTTCCCCGCCGGAACCTCGATCCGAGACCTGGTCGCCAATGCCGAGAGCCCGGTGGTCTTCTTCGGCGACGGGCCCGACTACCGGACGCGGATGCGAACGCTGATGGCGCCCGCCTTCGAGTGGCGGGACGGTATCGCGCCCGAGGGCCGCGCCTGGCTGGCGTTCAAGGGCGACGACGGGTTGGGCAAGATTCTGGATGGAAGCTGGCGCGGCGTCGCGGGCGCGACCCTGGAAAGGCGGCGGCGATGAGGCGCGGCCTGACGTATCTCGCCTATTTTGCCGGCCTGCTGGTCGTCGGCTTCGGGCTCGGGGCCGGCGCGCAACTGCTGTGGCAGGCGTCGCGCGGCACGCCCGAGGTCGATCCCGGACAGAAGTTCTTCTCCGCCGCCGAACGCGGTCTCTGGGAAGACTTCGTGCGTCGTCCGATCCCACGTTTCGACGACGCCATCGAGGCGGATTTCCCGAACATGCTCAAGGCGGCGACCGGATTCGCTTCCCCGAGCGGCGTTACGGTCCAAGAGAGTCGCTACGACCATCCGATCCAGAACAGCATCCGCGAATTGCGCGTCGGCTTCGCCCGGCCCGACCTGAAACTTCGCGCCCTCTTATGGACGCACGGCAAGCCAGCGACATCGGCCGCCGTCGTCCTGCACGGCTTCGCCTCGACCGCGGACAAGGTGCTGGGCTTCGACAAGCCCGATTACATGCGCTTCCTCGGCGGTCACCTCTACAACGCGGGCAGTGACGTGCTGGCCTTCGACATGCCGTCGGACCCGGTGATCGCGGCGGCGATGAATTCGCGCCTGACCTGGCACGGGGT
>JASLSL010000155.1 GCA_030743445.1 Alphaproteobacteria bacterium | reverse complement strand
ATCGGTCGGATCGGTGATTGGATCGGCGACCTTTTTCAGGATCGGGTTGCCCATGCGGGCGATCTTCAACAGCGCCATTTAACTGTCTCCTTCCCGCGGGGCGTCGGGCATCTCGAACGGATGAAGCTGCTCGTAGGCTCGGGCGGCGCGCAACACCAACGCGTCGGCGTGCATCGGCCCGACGATCTGCAGTCCCGCCGGCAACCCTTCGGCGGTGAACCCACAGGGCACCGAAGCCGCCGGCTGCTGGGTCAGGTTGAAGGGATAGGTGAAGGGCGTCCACTCGGACCAACGTTCCTGGTCGTCGCCGTCCGGCATTTCGATACCCGCAGCGAAGGCCGGGATCGGTAGCGACGGCGTCAGCAACAGATCGTAAGTCTGGTGGAACTTGCACATGTGCTCGCCGAGCGCCGCGCGTCCGGCCACGGCGCCGAGATAGTCGAGCAGCGGGGTCTTGGCGCCCTCGGCGGCGATCTCGCGGGTTCCCTCCTCCATCAGCTCCCGCTTTTCGGGCGCGATGCCCTCCATCAGCTTCGCCGCACCGACATACCAGTGCGTGCGGAACATCTCGTAGGGACTCTCGAAGCCGGGATCGACCTCCTCGACCTCGACGCCGAGATCTTCGAAGACCCTGACCGCGGCGGTGACCCGCTCGGATATCTCCGGGTCGACGATATCGACGTATCCGAGGGTTAGGCTGAAGGCGATCTTCAACCCCTTCACGCCGTCCTCGAGGCCGTCGAGGTAGTCCCGGCCGTCATAGGGCAAGGCCTGCCAGTCGCGCGCGTCGGGCCGCGAGATCACGTTCAGCATCAAGGCGGCGTCGGACACCGTGCGGGCGATCGGCCCGGTGTGCGAGAGCGTCCCGAACGGGCTCGCCGGCCAGGCCGGAACCCGGCCGAAGTTCGGCTTGATGCCGAAGACGCCGGTGAAACCGGACGGGATACGGATCGATCCGCCGCCGTCCGTCCCGATGTGCAGCGCGCCGAAGCCGAGGGCGGCGGAAGCAACCGCGCCGCCGCTGCTGCCGCCGGGCGTGCGGTTGGTGTTCCAGGGGTTGCGGGTAATCCCTGTCAGGGGGCTGTCGGTGACGCCCTTCCAGCCGAATTCGGGCGTCGTCGTCTTGCCGAGCAGAACCGCCCCGCTCTCGCGCAGGCGCGCGGTCGCCGGCGCGTCGTCGTCCCACGGGCCCTCGGGATCGACCGCCTTGCTGCCGCGGAGCGTCGGCCAACCCTTGGCCAGCGTCACGTCCTTGATCGTCGTCGGCACGCCGTCGACCGGACCCAGGGGCTCGCCCTTGGCCCAGCGAGCCTCCGACTCCTTCGCCGATGCGAGTGCCATGTCGCCCTCGATACGGACAAAGGCGTTGACCGCCTCGTTGTGCGCCTCGATGCGGGCGAGCGCCGCTTCGGTCGCCTCGACCGGCGACAGTTCCTTGTCGCGATAGCGTGCGACCAGTTCGGTCGCGGGCAACATATGGAGGTCGTCTGTCATGGCGGCTCCAGTCTATACGCCTAAAGCAAATCACGCGGAATAGACTTGGTCCAGGTGCGCTCGAAGACGCGATCGTCGCCTTCGAAGGCTTCGATCCGGGTTTCGGTCTCGAAGGTCGACGCCGTGCACCAGACCGCCCCGGCGACTTCCGTCCGGATTCGCCAGTCGCCGCGCTCGAGCCGCCAGGTCCAATGCATGTCGGCGCGCGCGGTGGTTGGGTCGTCGTCGCGGATGCGAAGCCAGCGCTCGGTCCGCGCGCCGCAGTTCAGATCATGGGCTTCGAGCCGGAACAGTCCGGCATCGTCGAGCTGGTGCAGCACCGCCTCGCCGGTCGCCGCATCGTGGCTCGTGGTGCGCTCGATCATGGGCGGTTCGAGCTGCGCGCGCTCCATCAGCGGCGCCGAGCTCGGTTCGGTGAAGGCGCTCGCACCGTCCTCGAGCCGCGGCGGACGTACCGGCAACGCGATCGAGCTGGCAACCGTATAGAGCGTCACTATGGCCGCCTCGGGCGCCGGCCAGATCACCGGCCAATAAGCCGTAGAGATCGCGACCCGGATGCGATGGCCTTCGGGAAAACTATGGGCGGCGACGTACAGCGGCACCTCGACCCGGATGCGTTCGCCCGGGGTCAACGGCTGCGGGTCTTCGAGCCCGCCCCGCCGGGTCAGGTTCAAGGCGCCGTAGGCGACCCGCATCGAGGTCCCGTCGGGCGCCACGTCGCAAAGCCGCACCACGATGTTGGCGACCGGTCGGTCGGCCACGAGCTCCAGTGTCGCCATTGGATTGCCGAGGATTTCCAGGCGATCCACCAATGGCTCCGTCTCGAAGGTGACCGAGCGCTCATCGTCCGGGCTTTGTTCCAACGGCAGCTCCGGTTCCTCGCCGAAGGCGATCCACGGCATCCACTCGCCGGCGGCGAGGCCGACCGATTGCGGTGAGGCGATCTCGATCGCGGTCTCCTCGCCCGGTTCCGTGCCGAGGCCGGCCGGGTTGAGATGAAACACGCGTGGCGCAATATCGGGCGACGGCCACACCGGCTCCGCGACCCATCGGCCCGGGCGTTCCTTCATATATCCCTGTGGCTCCGCATAATCGTGCATCCAGGCGCTGAGCGCCGGCATGTTCTCTGTGCCGTTCTCCTCATCCTTGAGCCAGCGGTCGAACCAGCGCAGCACCTCGTCGAGATAGCCGATGCCGGGTCCCGGCGCCGGCCAGTGTGGGAACTTGTGGGCCCAGGGACCGATCACGCCCTTCGCCGACACCGTCAGGCGTTCGACCAGCCGCGGCACCGTGTCGGCATAGCCCGGATCCGCGGCCCCGCCGAAGATATAGACCGGGCACCCGAAACCGCCCATGTGCTGGGTCACCGAGCCCGAACGCCAATAGTCGTCGCGCCGCTGGTGGCCGACCCAGTTCTCGATATAGCGCGCCGCGCCTTCGAGCCGGCCGAGCCAGGTCTCGCGCCATCCCTCGCCCGCCGTCGCCGGGTCCGGCGGGCGGCTGTTCTGGGCCACCATCGTCGTGCTCCAGACGACGCTGTTCAGCAGCAGGCAGCCGCCGAGATACTTGTTGGTGTAGCGGTCGTCGGCCGCCGAACAAGGCGCCACGGCCTTGAGCTCCGGCGGCGCCAGACTCGCCATCTTGAGGCAAGTCTGCCCGCCCCACGAAAGCCCGATCATGCCGATCGCGCCGTCGCACCAGGGCTGGTCCGCGATCCATTTGAAGGCATCGAGCGCGTCGCGGTCGTAGTCGTCGGCCCACTGCTCGCCATGGATACCGTCGGAATCGCCAGCCCCACGCACGTCGATCCGCAGACAGGCATAACCATGGGCCGCGAGATAACTGTGTGTGCCATGGTCGCGCACGGCGGAATAATCGCGCCGGCGATAGGGAATGTACTCGACGATCGCCGGAACCGGCGCTTCGTCGGCTTCCTCGGGCAGCCAGATGCGGGCGGCAAGGCGCTCGCCGGTCGAAAGCGGTATCCAGCAATGCGGTATCTCGCGCACGCCTTGCGGCAGCGGGTCGAGGAATTTCAAGGAGAACTCCCTGCTCTCGGTTCTCGGGGCGACAGTATGCCCCTCGCCTGACACGTGGAAAAGGGCGCCGAATCGCATCGGTGGCCGGCTGTTCCGAACTCATCGACCGTTCTAAAGAGGGTGCCACGTCTTGCATTGCGGCCCGAGATAGTCTGATACTAGATCCAGCGTCGGGCCCCGCATGGTCCGGCTAGCTGATCTGCGCCGGAACGAAGCGGGATAATGCTCGCGAGGGGCAGGAGCAAACAGGGAGGCAAATCATGCGAATTACGATTCCCAAAACGTTGACGATGGCCGCGGCCGCCGTGGTCATCGGGACGACGCCGGTCATGGCCGGCAAGTCCAACGACACGCTGGTCTGGTCGACCGACCGCGAGGCCGACGTCGCGTTGCCGTACTACAACAACATCCGCGAGATGGTCATCATGGCCCGGCTGGTCTGGGACACGTTGATGTATCGCGACACCAAGACGTTCGAGTACAGGCCGCAACTCGCGACCTCGTGGAAGTGGGTCGACAACCTGACCATCGACCTGGAACTGCGCAAAGGCATCAAGTTTCATGACGGCTCGGACTTCGACGCCGAGGACGTCGCCGGCACGTTCAATCATCTGGTCAAGGATGAAAGCGGCGTCCTGACCCGGCGCAACGTCAACTGGATGAAGAACGTCGAGGTGCTCGGGCCTTACAAGGTTCGCATCAACCTCGCGAAGCCGTTTCCGGCTGCGTTCGAGTTCCTGTCCGGTCCGCTGGCGA
>JASLSL010000154.1 GCA_030743445.1 Alphaproteobacteria bacterium | reverse complement strand
CCCCGGCTACCCTTACGGACTGCCGATGGCCATGTTCCTGGCTGCGCGCCTGGCCGGCGGATTCGTCGAGAATGCGGGCATCGTGTTCAACGTCTTCGTGCTTCTGTCGTTCGCGCTGCTGCTCGCCCGGCTCATCGCCGACGGCGCCGCCGGCCGGCCGGACTCGGACCCTGGCGCGGCTCCGGGCTTCGGACTTTGCGCCCTGGGTCTGCTGGTCGCGGTGGTCGTGCCTCCCTTTATCGTCCCGAAGATCGCCTTTACCACCTACGCCGAGGTGGGAACGGCGGCGGCGCTCGGGTTCGCAGGCGTCCTCGGCTGGCAGGCCCTCGAGGCGTCCGCTGACGGAGACCGCGCGCGGGCGCGGACGCGGGCGTGGCAATCGGCGCTCGCGCTGATCGTGTTGGTCAGCCTCAAGCAGGCCAACCTTGTCCTCCTGATCATCCTCGCCGGCGGTTTCCTGATCGCCGGGTTGCGGCGGCCCGATCTGTCGGCCGCGCGCGTGGCCGGCCTGGTGGCGGCGATCGCGGTCCCTTCGGTGATCGTCTATCTGTTCTGGCGCTATCACGTTCAACTGCATTTACCGGGGCGCGAGTTCACGATCCGCGAATTTTCGAAGTGGAACGTCGAGGCCCTGCCCGAGACGCTTTCTACGATGCTCGGCATCGCGCTCAGGAAAAGCGGGTACTTCGCGCTGATGGTTGTGATCGCGGGCTTTTCCTTAAGATCGCTGTTCAAACACCGTGGGCCTTTCGACACCCTTTTGATCATCTCCGGCGCCGTGTTCGTGGGCTACAACGCGTTCCTCGTTTTCGCCTATGTGGCCGCCTTCGGCGAGGGGGATGCTCGGCACGCAGCCTCCTATTGGCGTTACAACATGCACTTGGGATTACTCGCCGCGGCGACGGCATCCTATGGGGGGGCGCTGGCGTGGCGCCGCCATCGCGCGGTCCTGGGCGCGTTCCGGGCCGGATGGCTGGCCATTGTCGTGGTCCTTGCCCTGCCGGTGGTGTTGGTGAACAAGGTCCGGTTCGATCTGCACCCGCCCAAGCAATACGTTCGCGTGGTGGGCGCCGAACTCGTGCGGATCTTGCCGGCCGATGCGCGGCTCGCGGTGTTCGACCCCGGCGATGTGGGCTTCTACGCCAAGCTCGTTCGCTATCTTTTGCATCCCGACGTGGCGATGGTGTTCGAGCACCATATCTTCGCCAACCGACGGGATTTGCCTGAGAAATTCGTCAAATCTCGATCGACCCACGCGTGGGTTCATACCCAGTCCGACGAGGTGCGGGCGCTGTTGGGCGCCGAGATGCCTTCGGGCGCGTCCTATCTTCTCGAGAAGACGGACGACGGTTGGCGGGCGGTGACGTCCTGGCCCTATCCCGGTTACGACTTACCGACCGACATTCCGGATTAATTTGCTACTCGGCGCCCGGCGTGCGTTCGGTGGCTGAAAGCGTCTCGATTTGTTCGGAGACGCGGCGCTCGCCGGATAATAGCCAGATCGCGCCGCCGGGCAGGCTGAGGGCGATCACAATAAGGCCAAACAGAACCGAAAGCGCCAACGCGTCCGCGGCGACGACGCCGATGAACCCGAATCCCGCCACCATGGCGCCTTCACGAACACCCCAGCCGGCAATCGAGATCGGGATGGTGGTCACCAGCAGCACCGGCGGGACCAACGCCATGCAGTCGAGCCAAGTTGCGTCGATCTTCATCGAGGCGGCGAGCAGAGAGACGCCCAGCGCGATGTTCGCGTGCCCAATCACCGACCAGCCGATCGCCTTGCCGGCGTGAACGGGCGACAGGAACAGCCTGCGGCTGTCGACGCCGAGCGCGGCCATGCCGCGGACCACGCGCCAACGGTGGAATCGCGCGGGTAGCCGATCGAACACCATGACAAGCGCCAACCCCGCCACCATGGCGACGGCAAACAGCGCGACCACGGGCGCCATCCAGGGCGCAGCGTCGCCGACACGGGCCGCAAACACGGGCTGGGTCGCGGCAACCAAGATCACGAGGCCCACCACCGTCGCCGCGCGCTCCAGCATCACCCCGTTGATCGCTCCGGCGACGCTGAGGCCGGCGCGGTGGGCCTTGTACATGCGCACGGGATCACCGCCGACCGACGACGGCAGGGTCTGGTTGAAGAAGGTGCCGATCAGGAAGATCTGCAGGACCTTGAGGAACTTGAGCGGCGCCTCGATCGCCGAGAGCACCGCACCCCACCGCAACGTGCAGACGAGCGCCTGAGCCGCCAATACGAGGACCGCAAGGGTGAAAAGCCCGGGCGTCGCTTTCGCCATGCGCGCGGTCACATCGCCGATCTCGATACGAGACAGCAAGAATCCGATCAGGGCGCCGGAGACGGCGAGCTTGACGACGAAGGCGATCCGTTTTCGGGACATTGTTCGGGGTGATGACAACCGCGTCGTGTAAACCGGCAGCGGCGGACCTCTAACATCTCGGCCCCGCCCTGTCATGGGTCGGGTTAGCGGAATCGGTAGTTCGGGCGCCTGTTGTCCTTCAAGCGCTAGCGCGGCTGACGGGGGCCGACCCCATTCGGATCGGTACCCGCTTGCGCCCCCAGGTTCCGGGCTGCGCGTCGAAGACGCCTGCGCACCGGGTCCCACAGTTGGCGCAACTGCCGTCTGCGGCGAGTTTCCAGGTGGAAAGCTCGTACCAGTCGCGGCCTATCAGGGTCTCGCCGCAGCCGTGACAATAGGTGCTGCCGCCCCGGGAATCGTGAACGTTACCCGTATAAGCGTAGCGAACGCCGTTCTTGAGCGCGATCTCTCGCGCGCGGTGCAACGTCGCCGGTGGCGTCGCCGGCGTATCCATCATCTTCCAGTCGGGGTGGAATGCCGAGAAGTGCACCGGCACGTCGGGTCCCAGGTTGTCGACGATCCAGTTCGTCATTTCCTCGAATTCTGTATCGCCGTCGTTGTGGCCGGGGATGACCAGATTCGTGATCTCGAACCAGACGTCGGTCTCGTGCTTCAAGTAGATGAGCGTTTCCAGCACCGATTCGAGCTCGGCCGAGCAAAGGCTCTTGTAGAACCCCGCCGTGAACGCCTTGAGATCGACATTGGCGGCGTCCATCGCCCGGTAGAACTCGACCCGGGGCTCTTCGCGGATGTAGCCCGCGGTCACCGCCACCGTCTTGATCCCGCGTTCGCGGCAGGCCGCGGCCACGTCGACCGCGTACTCCAGAAAGATGGTCGGATCGTTGTACGTGAAGGCGACGCTGCGACAGCCGGTCTTCTCGGCCGCCCGGGCAATCATCTCGGGCGATGCGGTGTGGGCGAGGGTGTCGAACTCGCGCGATTTACTGATGTCCCAGTTCTGGCAAAATTTGCAGGTCAGGTTGCACCCGGCGGTGCCGAACGAAAGCACCGGCGTGCCCGGAAGGAAGTGGTTGAGGGGCTTCTTTTCGATGGGATCGATGCAAAAGCCGCTCGATCGGCCCCAGGTCGTCAGCACGATCCGCCCGTTCTCGCGCGCGCGAACGAAGCAAAGTCCCCGTTGGCCCTCGTGCAAACGGCAATCGCGCGGACACAGATCGCATTGGACGCGGCCGTCATCGAGCGCATGCCAGTAGCGACCCGGGACCGCGCCAACGAAGGTATCGGGTTCGGTGCCGTCCATGTCCAATGGTTCCCGCCGCCGGGGTTCCCCGTGAAAGGCAGCGTATTCTTTACAGTTTACATGAAGGTCGCTACTGAAACATCATATCGCTATGGCACCATCGATGACCGCGGTGAGACAGGCGGCCGTCGCCGGAATATTCTATCCCGGCGACCCGATCGAGTTGGCCGCGGCCGTGCGCGGCTACCTCGATGGGGTAAAAAGGACGGACGCGCCGGTGCCCAAGGCGATCATCGCCCCGCACGCCGGTTACATCTACTCCGGTGCGGTCGCGGCAAGCGCGTACGCCAGGCTCGCTTCGGCGCGGGCGCGAATCCGCCGCGTCGTATTGCTCGGCCCCTGTCATCGCGTGGCCGTCCGCGGCCTTGCCGCAAGCAGCGCCGGCTTCTTCGAGACGCCCTTGGGTCGAATCCCCGTGGACGCCGAGGCGCTTGCGACGATCCAGGATCTGCCCCAGGTTTCGGTGTTCGATCCGACCCATGGCCAAGAGCACAGCCTCGAGGTGCACCTGCCGTTTTTGCAGGTGATCTTGGACGCGTTTTCGATCGTCCCGTTGGTCGTCGGCAATGCCGGCGACGCCGAGATCGCAGACGTGCTCGATCGGCTGTGGGGCGGCGACGAGACCCTGATCGTCGTCAGCTCCGATCTCAGCCACTATCACGACTACGAGACGGCCCGGAAGATGGACGTCGCGACCTGTCGCGCGATCGAGCAGCTTCGTCCCGACCGGATCGGCCGTGAGCAGGCTTGCGGCCGCATCCCGGTGGCCGGCTTGCTGACTCTCGCCAAAAGGCGCGGCATGAAGGTCGCGACCCTGGATCTGAGGAATTCTGGCGATACCGCCGGACCACGCGACCGGGTCGTCGGCTATGGCTCGTGGGCCGTTTTCGAGGCCGAAGCGTTTCCAAAGCGCGCCCCGACCGAGGGCCGTCCAGCGGTGGCGATGCGAGGACCCCAAACGCCGAGAACGGACCGCTTCGCGGAGCGGACGCGGGAACTCCTCGACCACCACGGCCGGACGTTGATCCGCCTCGCCGCGGCCTCGATCGAACACGGGCTCGCCCACGGCACGCCGGTTCCGCTCAGCGGTCGTCGGTTCGACGCCGAATTGCTCCGTCCCGGCGCCAGTTTCGTCTCGCTCCATCGCAACGGCGAATTGCGCGGCTGCATCGGCTCCTTCGTCGCCCATCGGCCCTTGGTCGAGGACGTCGCCGCGAACGGTTTCTCCGCCGCCTTCAAGGACCCTCGGTTCTCGCCACTCGACGCGGACGAGCGCGATGAGCTCGAACTCTCGCTCTCGCTCCTGAGCGCCCCCATTCCGATCGAATTTTCCGACGAGGCCGATCTGCTCTCGAAGCTGCGCCCGGACGTCGATGGCGTGATCGTCGAGGACTCGGGCCGGCGCGCCCTTTTCCTGCCGGTGGTGTGGAAGGCGCTGCCCCAGCCACGCGACTTTCTCACCCGCCTGAAGATCAAAGCGGGAATGGCGGGCGACCACTGGTCCGAAGCGTTCAAGGCGTGGCGGTTTGTCGCCGAAGAGATCTCCGCCTCCAGTTTGGGTGATCCCGGGGCGATCTGGACCGGGAGCGACGCGTCCTGAAGCCACGATGCCCTGGGGCAATGGTCGTGAGCGGACCGTGACAGTCGAATTATCCCTGAACGACGTCGATCACGTCGTGGACGTCGCACTGCGGGCGGGCGCGGCGATCATGGCGGTCTACCGCTCGGATTTCGTGATCCGGACAAAGGCGGATTCGTCGCCGGTCACACTCGCGGATACCAAGGCGGAAGAGGTGATCATCGCGGGAATCGAAGAGCTGACGAACAGCTTTACCATTGTCGGAGAGGAAT
>JASLSL010000153.1 GCA_030743445.1 Alphaproteobacteria bacterium | reverse complement strand
CCCTATCTGGAGGCAATTCAGGCGGCGCCGTCGTTGCCGCGCCTCTACATGAACCTGAAGGAATCGACGTAGCGCGAAGCACCCCTATCCATCGCCGCCCTTTCGCAGGAACGCCTTGAGTTCCTCACGCTCGTCCGGCTTCGGGGCGCGGTGGACGAATACCGGCGTGTCCCGGCTTTCCAGGTTGGTGATCGTGCGCGGCTCGCCGGTCGGGTGACCGTCGGCCTCTTCGTGCACCGAAGGCCGCATCCGCCCGCGAAGCCGTTCGGCATCGAGTTCCCGGTAGCGCTCGACCCGGTCGTAGACTTCCATGTCGCGGATGTAGCACCGCATCTTGGCCGCGAACCATTCGTGCGACAATTCGGTGTCCGACGGCGACAGCCCGGCCCAGACTGGCAAATGCTTCACGTCGACGTCGCGCAGGTAGTGCGCGCGGCCGATCCGGCAGCCGAGGTCCATCATCCAGGTATCGACAAAGAAATGCTCGAAATTACCCGGGAAGAAATAGCCCAAGGTATCGACCCAGGTCCGGCTGACGATCGGAAAGCAGCACCAATGATCGCTCTCGATCCCGTCGTTGAACCAGAAGAGGAAAATCTCGTCGGGGTAAGCCGCGACCTCGTTGTCGAGCCGCTCGTCCCAGCCTCGGCTGACATACTGCTGATCGTCGTTGCCCATGACGATCACATCGGCCTTGCTGGTGAGCGCCAGGTAGTTCGCCGACCGCGGACAGCCGATGCGGTCGCCGACCCCACCCTGGAAGGCGACGCCGGCCGCCTCCAACACGGGTGTCAGCCGGTCGAGCACCGCCGAATACTGCTCCAGCGTCGGATCGTCGTTGTCGATGTAGTAGTTGATTTCGAGGCGATCCGGGTGGCTTACCGTCTCGACTGCGCTCTTGACGCTGCGCTCGAACAACTGGGGCCGGTCGCGCGTCGGAAACAGAACTGCGAGACTATTTGGTTTCGCGTCAACCATCGAACGCCGGAAAGACCGTAAAACCGTGCAGGTCTGTTGCGCTCACACCCGCTCGCCGAGATCCTTGAACCAGCGCACGCGCTCGGTCAGTTGGCCGATCTCCAGATCGAGCCAATCGGAGAGGTTGGCGCTGCTGGGGTTGCGCCTGAGATCGAGGAGGCGGGCGAGCTCGGTCTCGCACATCTCGATCATCAGCTCGGACTGCTCGCGGCGCTCGGCCTGGCTCAAGAAGTCCAGGAACCGGACCTTCAAGGCGACAATGAGCTTGGCGACGTCATTTACCGGCGCCCGCACGTTCGAGGTCATCAGCACCTTGAACGCCTCGCGCCCCTCCTCGGTGATGCGCAGCGTCGAGGACTCGGCGACGGCGCCGCCATCGACCGTTTCCGCCAGCCCTTCGTAGCACAGCAGCTCCAAGGACGTGCCCAGAAGGTCGAGCGATGGCCCAACGATGCGGCCGACGAAGTAGCGGACGTCGCCGGCGAGATCGGCATAGCCGCGATCGGCCTGCATCAAACTGCCGAGCGCCGCCAGGCGAACGGCTTCGGTCGGGATCAGCGTGTTGTCGCGATACATGGTGCAAATCCTCGGTTCACACCGCTACCTAACACCCACGGCGCGGCGCGGACAAGCGCGCAGCGCCTTCGGCGCCATCATATCGTCCGTTACGCCGCGCGTTTGAGCGACAGGTTTTCCCACACGCTTTGCAGGGCGTCGACCAGCTTGTCGATGTCCTCGTCGCTGTGCATCGGCGTCGGCGTGAAGCGCAAACGCTCGGTGCCGCGGGCGACCGTCGGATAGTTGATCGGCTGCACGTAGATGTCGTGCTTGGCCATCAGCTCGTCGCTCGCCTGTTTGCACAACACCGGATCGCCGACCATGATTGGAACGATATGGCTGACCGAGGGCATCACCGGGATGCCGGCGTCGAGCAGCTTGGTCATCAGCGTCTGCGCGCGTTCCTGGTGACGCTCGCGCAGCTTGACGCCCTGCTCGCCCTTCATCAGCCGGACGCTGGTCAGGGCGCCGGCCGCGATCGCCGGCGGCAGGGCGGTCGTGAAGATAAAGCCCTGGCCATAGGACCGCACGAAATCGATCAGGTTCGACGATCCCGCGATGTAGCCGCCGACCACGCCGAAGCCCTTGGCGAGCGTGCCCTGGATCACCGTCAGGCGGTCCATCACGCCGTCGCGCTCGGCGACCCCGGCGCCGCGCGGCCCGTACATGCCGACCGCGTGGACCTCGTCGATGAAGGTCATGGCGTTGTAACGCTCCGAGACCTCGACGATCTCCTCGATCGGGGCGATATCGCCGTCCATCGAGTAGACCGACTCGAAGATCACCATCTTCGGCAGGTCCGGGTCGTCGGCCGCCAACAGGCGTTCCAGATCGGCCGGATCGTTGTGCTTGAAGATCCGCTTGTCGGTGCGCGAGTGGCGAATGCCCTCGATCATCGAATTATGGTTGAGGGCGTCGGAATACAGGATGCAACCCGGCATCATCGCGCCGAGCGTCGCCAGCGTCGTGATGTTGGCGACGTAACCCGAGGTGAACAGCAGTGCCGTTTCGGTCCCGTGCAGGTCGGCGAGCTCCCGCTCGAGCAGCACATGGTAATGGTTGGTGCCCGAGATATTGCGCGTGCCGCCCGCACCCGCGCCACATTTGTCCATCCCGTCGCGCATTGCGGCGAGGACGGCCGGGTTCTGGCCGTTCCCGAGGTAATCGTTCGAGCACCACACGGTGACGTCCTTGACGCCCTCGCCCTGGTGGCTCAGCGCCTCGGGAAAACGACCCGCCTTGCGCTCCAGGTCGGCAAAGACGCGATAGCGGCCCTCTGCCTTGAGTTCCGCGATCTTGTCCGCAAAGAATCTTTCGTAATCCATGGCATCCTCCACAGATGCAGGCTGGGATTATGGTATCCCGATTATGAGCCAAATAAGGTTAACACGGTGTTTACGATCATCGCTATCGAGATATCCTATTGGGTTGCGAGCCATTCGGCGGTGTCTTCGAGCGCCTTGCCGAAGCGTTCCACCATCATCTCGATTTCCTCCTCGGTGATGATCAGCGGCGGCGAAAACGCAATCGCGTCGCCGCCCAACGCCCGCACCACCAAGCCGTGGTCCATCGCCCGGTCCGCGAGGTAGGGCCCGACCTTCTGGCCCGGGTCGAAGTTTTCCTTGGTCGCCTTGTCGCGCACCAACTCGACCGCGCCGATGAGGCCAATGCCGCGGACCTCGCCGACCAGCGGATGATCGGCGAACCGGCGCAAACCGTTTTGCAGCGTCGGCGCGACGCGCCTGACATGGCCGATGGTGTCGCGTTCCTCGTAGATCTTCAGGGTTTCCAACGCGACCGCGGCGCTGACCGGATGACCGGTATAGGTGTAGCCGTGCCCGAAGGTGCCGACCTTGGCGCTGTTGGCATAGATCGCCTCGGCGATCGGCTCGCTGATCAACACGCCCGAGATCGGCAGATAGGCCGACGACAGCGCCTTGGCGCAGGTGATGATGTCGGGCTTCAGATCGAAGGTCTCGCAGCCCCACATGTTGCCGGTGCGCCCGAAGCCGCAGATCACTTCGTCGGCGATGAACAGCACGTCGTATTTCTTCAGCACCGCCTGGATCTTCTCGAAATAGGTCGCCGGCGGCACGATCACCCCGCCGGCCCCCATGACCGGCTCGGCGATGAAGGCTGCGACCGTGTCCGGTCCCTCGTCCTGGATCAGCTTCTCCAGGCTCGCCGCGCAGCGGGTCGCGAAGTCTTCTTCGGTCTCGCCGTCCTCGCCGAAGCGGTAATAGTGCGGGCAGTCGGTATGCAGGATACCGGCGATCGGCAGGTCGAAGTCCTGATGGTTCGCCGGCAGGCCGGTCAGGCTGGCCGCGGCGACGGTGACCCCGTGATAGCCCTTGATGCGGCTGATGATCTTCTTCTTCTCGGGCCGCTCGATGGCGTTGTTGTAGTACCACACCAGCTTGACCACCGTGTCGACGGCTTCCGAGCCGGAGTTGGCGAAGAACGCCTTCGACATCGGCACCGGCGCCATTTCGACCAGGCGTTCGGCGAGATCGATCACCGCGTCGTGGCTGCGCGAGGCGAACACGTGATAATAGGGCAGCTTGCGAAGCTGCTCGGTCGCGGCCTGGACCAGCCGCTCCTCGCCGAAACCGAGCGAGGTGCACCACAACCCGGCGAGCCCCTCGATATAGCCTTTCCCGGCGTCGTCGTAGATCCACACGCCCTTCCCCTCCGAGACGATCCTCGGCCCCTCGGTCTTGTGCGCCTCGAGGTTCGTATAGCCATGCACCACATAGGCGATATCGCGGCTGGCGGGGGAGTTTCCGGCCTGACTCATCGGGCTAACCTTTCCAACGGGAACGTCCATCATTCACATTCCAACACTACACCCGACAGCGGGATTGGCAAGCTTTGCCAAATCAACGTCCGTCCCCCGAAAATTCGGCCCCATACAACCGTTTCCCCGGGCTTCCGTCCTTGACCCAAATCAAATTGCTCACCGAAGTGTGATCGCACTATCGCTTTACATCCATCTTATTTCACACTAAATTAAAGCATAACATATTAATAACACTCTGCGTGTGTGTTGTTCGCAACGAAATACACACGCAATGCCCAGGGGCAGAAGATGCGCAAGATTTTCGTCCTGCACGAGAACGAGGAATGGCTGGCGCCGTTGCGCCAGGCCTTCGTTGCGCGCGACCTGCCGTTCGAGGAATGGCATTTGGCAGAGGGCGGCATCGACCTCGATGCGCCGCCGCCGGACGGCGTTTTCTACAACCGGATGAGCGCCTCGGCCCACACCCGCGGCCACGAACACGCCCCGGCCCTGACCGCGGCCGTGCTAGCCTGGCTCGAAGGCCATGGCCGCCGCGTGGTCAACAGGAGCTCGGCGCTCGACCTCGAGATCAGCAAGGCGCGGCAGTACGCGGCGTTGAATTCCTTTGGTATCCGCACCCCGGCGACCCGGGTCGCGGTCGGCAAGGAGGCGGTGCTGAGCGCGGCGGCCGAGATGGGCGCGCCGGTGATCCTGAAGCCCAACCAGGGCGGCAAGGGGCTCGGCGTGCAGCTTTTCCAGACCCTGGACGCGCTCGAGGCCTATGTCGAGAGCGAGCTCTACGATGACGGTCCCGACGGCATCGTGCTGGTCCAGCAATACATCGAGCCGGCCGACGCCGCTATCGTCCGCAACGAGTTCGTCGGCGGCAGGTTCCTCTACGCGGTCCGGGTCGACACCAGCCAGGGCTTCGAGCTCTGCCCGGCCGATGCTTGCCAGGTCGGCGACGCGTTTTGCCCGACGGGAGGGGATACGCCGCGCCCGATGTTCGAGATCCTCGATGGTTTCCAGCGCGGGGACCACGCACGCTACGAACAGTTCCTCGCGGCCAACGGAATCGAGATCGCCGGAATCGAGGTGATCACCGACGGGTTCGGGAGGGCCTGGACTTACGACGTCAACACCAACACCAACTATAACCCGGACGCAGAGGCGGCGGCCGGGATCGCCGGCACCGATCAGGGGGGAATGGGCGCGATCGCCAGATTCCTCGGCGACGAATTGGCCCATCTGTCGGTTCCGGCATTGGATGCCGCCGAATAAAGTCGCAGGCAGAAACTGCCAGCCGGTCCCTTCCCGGGATCGGCTTTTTTTTATAAATGGGGACTGTCCCCATTTTATAAGTGCTTGATTTTACGTGATTCAGTCCGTCGTCTCGTTGTCCGGCGGGAAGCGCGGGGTGCGGATCATGATCACACCGACGGCGACGATGACGATCAGGCCGAGACCGCAAAACAACGCCGCGACGCCGCCCCAGACCGGCCCGTAGGCCTCGGCGATCATATGGAAGAGCCGCCAGACCCCGAAGAACCCGACGAAGCCGACGAGCAACGCCAACAGCGCGATCTGCTTTATCTTCGCCCAGTCCACCGGTCCCCCCTGGCCTCAGCGGTTCCGCTTGCGCCAGTCCTCGATGTACTCGATGCAGGCGTCGGCGTCGACGATGTCGGCGTAGCGCCGGCCGACATCGGTCAGGTTGGCGTGGTGCGGCCCCTCGTCGTGATCGCCGACGCAATCCTCCGGCACCATGGTGCGGAAGCCGAGCGAGAAACTGTCGATGACCGAGGCGCGGATGCAGCCCGAGGTGACGCAGCCGGTGACGATCATGGTGTCGACCCGCTCCTTGGTCATGTAGGACGCGACCGCGGTGTCGAAGAAGATCGACGGGCCGGTCTTGC
>JASLSL010000152.1 GCA_030743445.1 Alphaproteobacteria bacterium | reverse complement strand
TGATCTGATGTCATTAACTATGGTGAAGCCGTTTACCGCCGTGGAGAGCGCAGGACATCGATCATCGCCGGCAGCCCGGTCGTGATCGACGTTCGGCACACAATTTGACGCGGAAGGTTCACGGCAGGCGCGCGGACAAATCGACAAAACAAATACCGCCGCTGTCACCTGACGTATTACCTTATTGACCGCCGCCTTCGGGCGGCGGTTTTCTTTCGCCGGGGGGACGTGACATTGTTGATCGTGTTGTTCCGGTTGTCGAAAGTCATCGCCCTTGCGGCGATCCTGCTGGCGTCCCTTCCGGCCGCCGGGCAGGAGGCATGCGAGGCGCCAGCGCCAGTCTGCGACGCGCGCCGGGCGGTCTTCGTGATCGCCTCGTGGGATCCCTTCGGCAGCGCCGTGCTGGTCGGCCCCGACCGGCTCGTGACCAACCGTCATATCGTCGCCGACCGTGAGCAGGTCACGGTCAAGCTCGCCGACGGCGGTAGCATCGAGGCACGGGTCATCCCGACCGCATATCGGGGCGATTTGGTCTTGCTCGAGGCAAAGGGCTTGCCCGGCGCCACGCCGCCGCCTCTCGGCGCGGCCTCGCTCGACGGCACGCTTTACGTTGTGGCGGCCGAACTGCGCACTCGCCGCATCGCCGTTCACAAGCCGGGGCGGGTGGTGCTGTTGCCGGCCGAGGGCAAGCCGCTCGCCCGTCTGCACCACTCGGCGGCGAGCGGCCCTGGCACCAGTGGTGGCGCCGTGGTCGACGCGGACGGCCGGCTCGTCGCCATCGTCGCCGCCGGCGGCGAGGGCCGCAACGAGGCCATTCCGTCATCCGAGATCGCCCGGCTCGAGGCCGCCAGCGGCCCGGCCCGCCAGGAGACGAGTCAGCGCATCGGCACGGCCTACCGGGAGTGCGCCGAAACCCTCGAGCGGATTCCGCGGCGCCGGGTGACCCTTGCGCGGCGCGCGGTGGAGCGCATCGTCGAGCGCTGCACCGCGAGCGGCAACCGCCAACTCTTCGACCTCGCCGGACAGGTGCTCGGCCGGGCCGGCCGCCACGGCGAATCGGCCGCGTTGTTCGGCCGCGCCCTCGATCAGGACCCGCATGCGATCAACGCACGCATCGGCCTCGTCGTGACCTTGCACTTTGCGCTCCGCCACAGAGACGCGGTGCCGCACCTGGAGTGGTTGTTGCAGGTCGCCCCGGCCGATGCCCAGGTATTGCGGCTCGCCGTACAGGCCGGTCGATTCGGCGGAAATTCCGTCCTTGCCGAGCGTGCCCTGCAGCTTATCGAGGAACACCATCCAAGGATGGCGCCGGCCGCCCGCGGGTTCCTGGGCCGCGCCGGGCCCGGAGGGCAAGCGCCGCGCCCGCGGCGTTGACAGGGCGGCGTTGCGAAAATCCGGTCCGCGCCGTATCGTCGCGGATCGTCCCCACGACCGATTGGCGCGCAGCGAAAAGATGAAATTCCCCGCCCCCCTGGTCCGCGGCACCTTGCTGCGCCGCTACAAGCGTTTCCTTTCGGATATCGAGCTCGACGGCAGGACCGTGGTCGCCCACTGCGCCAATCCGGGCTCGATGACCGGGCTCGACGCGCCGGACTCCGAGGTCTGGCTGTCGGCCAATCGCAACCCAAAGGCCAAGCTCGACTGGCGCTGGGAGTTGATCCGCGTCGGCGACCACCTGGTCGGGATCAATACCAGCCACCCCAACGGGATCGTCGCCGAATCCATCGAGGGCGGGCGCATTCCCGAGCTCGCCGGCTACGGCGGGCTGCGCCGCGAGGTGAAGTACGGCCAATCGAGCCGCATCGATATCCTGCTCGAGGACGAGAAGCGGCCGCCGTGCTACGTCGAGGTCAAGAACGTGCATTTGAAACGCGACCAGGCAGGCCGCGAGGGTGCGGCGGAATTTCCCGACGCGGTGACCAAACGCGGCGCCAAGCACTTGGTCGAGATGTCGGACATGGTCGAGGGCGGCGCCCGCGCGGTGATGGTCTACCTTGTCCAACGCGGCGACTGCGACCATTTCAGACTCGCGGACGATATCGACCCGGCTTACGCCGCGGCGCTGGACGAAGCGCTCGCGGTCGGGGTCGAGGCGATCTGCTACGATTGCTCGGTCGCAGTGGACGGGATAGAACTGGCGCGGCCGCTACGGATCGAGCCATAAGCTGGACCAGGGGCGAAGACGGGACGAAAGACCGACAGATGAACGAAGTCCAACAGGACCAGTTCGGCAAGCTGGAGCAGGAGCGCGCCGGCATCCAGGTGCATGACGCCGACGACTTCGCTGCGATGCGCAAGTCGGGGCGTCTCGCGGCCGAGCTCTTGGACTACATCACGCCGTTGGTCGAGTCTGGGATATCGACCGGCGAGCTCGACCGGATCTGCGAGGACTACACCCTCGACGCCGGCGCCACGTCGGCGCCGCTCGGCTATCGCGGCTACCCGAAGTCGATCTGCACCTCGGTCAACCACGTGGTCTGTCATGGCATCCCCGACGACCGCAAGAAGCTCGGCAACGGCGACATCGTCAACATCGACGTCACGGTGATCGTCGACGGCTGGCACGGCGATTCGAGCCGCATGTTCCTGGTCGGCGACAAGGTCGGGGTCAAGGCGCGCAAGCTGATCGACGTGACCTACGACGCGATGATGCGCGGCATCGAGGTTGTCCGCCCCGGCGCGACCTTGGGCGACATCGGCCATGCGATTCAGACTTTCGCCGAATCCCAGCGGTTCTCGGTGGTGCGCGACTTCTGCGGCCACGGCATCGGCCGTATCTTCCACGCCCCGCCGAGCGTGCTGCACTTCGGCCAACCCGGCGACGGCCTGCAGCTGGTCGAGGGCATGTTCTTCACCATCGAGCCGATGATCAACGCCGGCCGCTGGGAGACCAAGATCCTGCAGGACGGCTGGACCGCGGTCACCAAGGACCGCTCGCTTTCGGCCCAGTTCGAGCACATGATCGGCGTCACCGCCGACGGCTGCGAGATTTTTACCCTGTCGCCGAAGGGTTACACCAAGCCGCCTTACGCCTGAGCGGCGCAAGAAGCGGGTAGCGCGCGGCGTTGGCGCGGATTAGCCTTGGGCCGGGGGAGCCAACGCATGATCCGCGACTTCAACATGGCCGCCGTCTGGGCCGGTCTCACGGCCTTCGTGTGGTACGTCTTCGGGGCGCTGCCGCTGCATCTCGAGGTCGCGGGCCAGCTTGGCCTCAGCGCCGGCCAGGCTTCGAGTTGGATCTTCGTGATCTGGTTCTCGGGCGCGATTTCATCCATCGCACTGACGATCTATTACCGCCTTCCGATTCCGATCACCTGGACGATTCCAGGGCTGATCTACCTCGGCACGCTCGCGGGGCAGTTTAGTTTCGCCGAGATCGTCGGCGCCAACCTGCTGGCCGGGATCGCGATCCTGGTGCTGGGATTGATCGGCATCGGCGAGCGCATTATGGCCTGGCTGCCGCTGCCGATCGTCATGGGCATGTTCGGCGGCAGTATCCTGGTCTACGTGACGCGCATGGTGGCGGCCAGCGTCGCCGACGTGCTGGTCGCCGGCATCACGCTCGCCGCCTACCTCGTCGGGCGCTTCGTCACCAGTCCCCGGGTGCCGCCGATGGGGCTCGCCGTCGTGGTCGGCGGTGTCGCGGTGTTCCTGTTCGGCGAGACCGCGCCCGAGGCCGTCTCGTGGGCGCTGCCCGACCTCGCCTTCCCCGGGATCAGCTTCACCTTCCCCGCCTTCCTGGCGGTCACACTGCCGATGATCGTGCTCGCGATGGGCCTCGGCAACGTGCAGGGCTTGGGATTCCTGATGAGCCAGGACTACAAGGTGCCGGTAACGCCGATCACCGTCGCGGTCGGGTTGAACTCGGTGGTCAATGCTCTCCTGGGCGGGCACGCGGCGACCGTGGCGCGCACCGGGGCGGCGATCCTCGCCGGGCCCGAGGCCGGGCCGAAGCGGACCCGGTACTGGGCGAACCTGATCGCCGCGACGCTGACGATATCGATCGCGCTCGGGGCCGGCACCCTCGTGTCGCTGATGACGGTACTGCCGCGCACCTTCGTCGTGACCTTGGCCGGCCTTGCGATCCTCTCGTCGCTGCAGAGCGCCTTCGAGTCCGCGTTCGGCGGAAAGCTCCGCTTCGGCGCCCTGGCGGCGCTGGCGGTGGCGGCCACACCCTTCGCGGTGTTCGGCATCACCTCGGCATTTTGGGCGGTGTTGGCCGGGATTGCCGCCTCGTTCATGGCCGAACGCCAGGAGCTCTACCGGTATTGGCGCGGCGACAAGGGCGAAAACTGAGCCACGCCGGTCCCGGAAAACCGCCTCTAATCCTTGCATAACCGCGAGGATGGCTGAGACCCCGAATCCCCGGCAGCGCGACCGGCGGCCCCATCACGAGGGCCACCGCGCCCGGCTGCGCCGGCGCTTCCTCGCGACCGAGGGCGAAGGCATGCCCGATTACGAGCTCCTCGAGATGCTGTTGGCGCTCGCGATCCCACGGCGCGACGTGAAGCCGCTGGCGAAGTCGCTGGTCGACCGCTTCGGCAGCTTCGCCGCCGTGGTCAGCGCCGATGCCGACCGGCTGGGCGAGATCGACGGCCTCGGCGAGGCCGGCTTGGCCGCGCTCAAGCTCGCCCGCGCCTCGGCCCTCCGGCTTGCCCGCCAGCAGATCGTGGGCCAGAACGTGATCGGCTCGTGGGACAAGCTGATCGACTACTGCAAGGCGGCGATGGGCCACGACAAGGTCGAGCAGCTCCGCCTGCTGTTCCTCGACCGCAAGAACGTGCTGATCGCCGACGAACTGCAACAACGCGGCACCGTCGACCACGCGCCCTTGTATACCCGCGAAGTGGTCAAGCGGGCGCTCGAGCTCGGCGCCTCGGCGCTAATCCTGGTGCACAACCACCCGTCGGGCGATCCCACGCCCTCGAAGGGCGACATCGAGATGACCAAGGAAGTGAAGGAGGCCGCCGAGAAGCTCGGCATTACATTGCACGACCATGTCATCATCGGTCGCAACGACCACGCCAGCTTCAAGAGTTTGGGGTTGCTTTAGCCCGAAACGCTGTCATTCCCGCGAAAGCGGGAATCCATGCCTGAGCGCTGCCTCACGGCAGGCTGGTTCAGTGGGTAAGTCTCCGGCATGGATTCCGGGTTCGCGCGTGGCGCGCCCCGGAATGACGGTTGTGAATAACGCCGGCCGCTATTCGCCCAGCAGGTCGGCCAGCACGACCTCGCGGGCCTCGTCGAGGTCGAGGCCGTAGCCGTCGATCAACGCCGCGGCCTCGGCGAGAATCGCGTCGACGTCCTGCATCATCTTCAGCTCCTTGAACCGGTCCGGGTGGCTCGTGCCCATGCTCTCGCCGATCAATTCCATGAAATTGACGATCTCGAACGGCCAATCGCGCTGGTGACTGCAGAAATCTCGGTGGCACGCGTGGTAGATGCCGGCGAGCGTCGTGACCCCAGCCGCCGCGGCCGCCTCGAGCTGCATCCGGTGCAAGTCGCGCCGGTATTCCGGCACGGACGCCAGCCGGTTGCACATATAGCCGACCCGCGGTTGCTCCAGATCGATGAAGTCGAGGCCGGGGATCGCTTCAAGCAGTTCCCTCGCGGCCTCGGCCACACCGTCGGTGCCGGGATGCTCGTGCAGCCCGACCCGCTTCTCGACCCGATTGACCAGGAGCGGGCGCAGAGCGTCGAGCCGGCGCGCCAGGAAGGGCGCGAACATGGTCATCTCGAATCCGGCCGGTCCGACCGCGGTCTCGTAGGCCGGCATCAAATTCTCGCCGAGCTGGATTTGGCAGGTCGGGCACCACGATACGACCTCGGAGGTTCCGGTCTTCGAGAACCGCTCGATCGTGGCGATCGCCTGGCGCCCGGCATTGTCCTCGTCGCCGGCGCGGAACTGCAGGATCCCGCAACAATCCGCCGGCCCGCCGTTGATCCGGTAGTCGACGCCGAGCGCGTCCAGCACGTCGAGGCAATGGAGCGCTATGTGCGGCGTCTTCATGATGTTGCAGCCGGTGTAGAAGATCATTTCCGGCGGCGTATCCCGCGGCTCGGTCTCGCGGCCGACCCGGGCCAGGAGGTCGGGCGGCAGTTGGAGTTGCGAGAGCACCCGGACGCCGCGGCTCATCTGCTTGAAGCTGGCGACGCCGTCGTCGCGATTGACCGCCGCGTCGGCCTCGCGTTTCTTGGCCAACCGCGCCATGGCCAGCAGGAAGCGCATGTTGACGCCCTCGTCGCAGGCCTGGATGCAAAACCCACTGCCCGAGCACACACCGGCCCAACGTTCCGCTTCGGGCGTTCCCTTACCGCGCCGCAACAAGTCGATCACGCCGCCCGCGACCGCCTCGGCGTCGGCCTCGTCGAGCCCCGCCGCCGCCGGCATTGGACAGACCCGGAAGCAGTCGCCGCAGCGGGTGCACGCGTCGGTCATTTTCGCGGTCCGCGCATCCAACGCGGCTATGAAGTCGGCGCCCATGGGCATGTCGTCCCCGGTGTTATTCCGGTAGCGATACTAACGCTCGCGCGGCCGGCTTCAAGCGTTGGCCTCGAACTCGACCAGCACGCCGAAATGGTCCGACAGCGGCGGACTGCCATCGAGCACGATGCGGGCGTCGGCCGGTCGCAGTTTCGCCGCCGCTGCATGGTTCAGGAATACGTGGTCGATCCGCTGCGCCTGCAAGTGATGCTCCTTGCCGCCGGCGACCAGCGGGTTCCTCGGGTCCCAGGTTGCGCCCTCCCCGTCCGCTGCGGCGAAGGCGTCGCGATAGCCGGCATCGAGTACCGTTCGGTAGTGAACCGGTGAAGCCTCGGACCCGGCATTGAAGTCACCGGCCAGGATCACCGGCCCCTCGCCTACCGATTGCAGCACCTGATCGATTTGGCGAGTGCGTATCGCCGCCGCCGCCACCCCCTCCGGATGGCGGAAAAGCCCGCCCGCCGAGGCGTGCAGGTTGATCAGCCGGATCGGCCCGGCCCCCGGCAACTCGAGGTCGACGAGTTGGAAGCCACGATCGGTAAACAGGCTCTCCTCGGTCATCGCGACCTCGAACCTGAGGCTGCGCGTCGCGGTGATCGGATACTTCGAGAGCACCATCAGATCGCTGCCCAGGCGAACCCCACCCACCGGCATGCCGGCGGCATAGGGATAGCGATTGGCGAGCTCCGCCCGCAGCCAATTCTGCTGGCGGCGCTGGTAGAGCTCCTGCAGGCAGACGATATCGGCGTCGAGGGCGGCCAGGGCATCGGGCAATCGTCGAAGCCGCTCGGAAACCCGCGGCAACGGCCGGTAGACCGGAATTCCCAGCGTGCGGATATCGATCATTCCGGCGTTGAAGGTCAGGATCGAAGTCACGGTATGAATGCTGCTCAATGAGCGTAGTCGGGCTCTTCCTTGTCGAGGATCCGCTTCAGCGCCTCGAAGTGGAGCCGCGCGGTCTCGCGTTCGCCGCCCATCTGCTCGACCGTCTGATCGACGATGTCTTCCGGAATCTTCCGGAACGGCAGGCCGGTCGAGCGCGCCAACACCTGGAACTTCAACGCGCGCTCCAGGTAATAGAGGTCGTCGAACGCCTCGGCGACATTGGGACCACCGACGACGACACCGTGGTTGGCGAGGAACAGCACCCGGTTGTTGCCGACCTTGGCGGCGAGCCGCTGGCCTTCCGCCTTGTCGAGCGCCAGCCCGTTGTAGTCGTCGTCGTAGGCGACCTTGCCGTGAAACCGGATCGCGTTCTGCTCGACTGGCTCCAGCCGGCCGTCCTCCAGCATCGACAGCGCCGTGGCATACGGCATGTGGGTGTGCATCACGCAGGTCGCCTGTGGGCAGGCCTTGTGCACTTGGCCGTGGATGAAGAGCGCGGTCGGCTCGACCGGATACTCGCCCTCCAGCACGTTGCCGTCCTCGTCGCACACCAGGATGCCGGAGGCGGTGATCTCGGACCAATGCAAGCCGTGCGGGTTGATCAGGAACCGCGCGTCGTCGAGCGCCACGCTGAAGTGATTGCTGATCCCCTCGTTCAGCCCGAAGCGCACCGCCCAGCGGTACGCCGCGGCGAGATCGATGCGCGCTTGCCTCTCGTCGAGCATGTGCGGCCCCTTTCTTGCTTGTGGATGATAGTATGCCGCGCCGGGCCGGGACAAAAGTGGGGACCGGCCCTTTGCAATCCGGGCCGTCTGGCATAGGTTTACGCCCCAGCGGGAGAGATATGCGCATGATTCCACGCTACAGCCGGCCCGAGATGACCCGCATCTGGGAACCGGAAAACAAGTTCCGAATTTGGTTCGAGATCGAGGCCCACGCGTGCGACGCGCAGGCCAAGCTCGGCGTGATCCCAAAGGATGCCGCCAAGGCGGTCTGGGAGCGCGGCAAGTTCGAGGT
>JASLSL010000151.1 GCA_030743445.1 Alphaproteobacteria bacterium | reverse complement strand
GATGCGAAACGCGCGGAAATCGCTCGCCGCCGCCCACACCATCAAGCCGATGAAGAGGCTGAAAATCGCGGTATGTAGGAGCGTTGCGATCATGATTCTAAATCGATATCAATGAAATGAGAGTTTCGATTTCCCGGCCGGGGGGCGGGAGCGGGCCAGTCGGGGTTGCCGCTCCCGGTGGTGGACCCCCCTTGCCAGGACCCATTCTTACGGAGTGGGCGTGCCGCCGCCGCCAGCGCTCGTGGTCGCGCTGTCCAGCGTGGTCGAGACGGTCGTGAACATGTCGTTCAAGGACGTGCCGAGCGCCTGCAGGGCGACCACGGCGGCGACCGAAACCAGCGCCGCGATCAGGCCATACTCGATGGCGGTGGCGCCCGACTCGTTCTTCACGTATTTGCGAATGAACTTAAGCATTTTGCGTTTCTCCTCGTGTTTGCGTTTCGAACTCGTGTCTCCCGGCCCCATTCGAGGCCTAAATATAAACATAAATGAAAGTGAAATATATTGCAAGAAAAAAGAAGAAAATCATTGCTAATACTTTATTAATAATAGTAATAATAAAGTAATAATGAAATATAGATAATTCGGTTATATTTTAGTGGCGAATTTAGATAAAATTTGATCGAATTTCGGGGGGCGCCGGGGGTCAGCCGCCGGACTCCGCCTCGAGCGCCTGCAGCAGGCCGAGCCGCGGCCGGAAGTAGGCGGTTTCGTACATCGGTTCGGTCGGCAGGATGTCGGTCAGGAACCACGCGTCGTAGTCGTAATAGATCTCGGCCGCGATGATCGTCTCGCCTTCGAGCACGGTGAACCCGGCGGGCAGCGTGGCGTTCCCGCCCTCGGCGCCGATCCGGCTCGCGGCGGCGAGGGTGCCGGCCCCGGTGCGTTGCCAGAACACCAGCGGTGCGTTGTCCGTATTGGCGCTGACCGCGGAGATGATGACCGTGCCGCGGGGGCCGAACGGGAAGGGATTGACGATGTTCTGAACCGAGGCGAACAGGCCGTTGAGCTGGGCCTCGGTCAGGGTTTCCTCGCGCGCGGTCAGGTCGGCCATCGTCATCGCCGCGTGGCGCAGCTTCTGGTTCAACAGGATGTAGCTGCCGAACTCAAAGGTTCCGAAGATCAGCAGCAGCAACACCGGCGTGATGAAGGCGAACTCGACCATCGCGGTGCCGCGCTTGCACTTGGCGAAACGTTTCAGCAGGCCCGGCATGTCAGCTATCGAACGGCTCGTTGCGGATCACCAGGCTGGTCGACAAGTTGATGTCGCCGATCATGCCGCCGAACAGGTTGGTGATCGGGCTCCACGGGTAATCGACCCGGTAGACGACGATATCGCCAGCCCCGCCGGCGCCTTCCAAGCCCATGTCCGGATCCCACTGGCCATTGCCGTTGACGTCGGTATAAGTCTCGCCCTCGTCATAGCTGTCATTGTCGTTGGCGTCCTGGAACGGTTCGGCCTGGCCGATCGACTCGAAGCTCGGATAGATCAAGGCGGTGATCGTGACATGCTCGTCGACGACCAGGCCGGCGCCGTTCTCGATAACGATCTGGCGAATCCGGTCGGCCCGGCTGGTGCCGTCGGGCAGCGCGAAGCCGGTGGCGCCGTAACGCGAGGCCTCGCGCAACCCGCCTTCGAGCAAGACGTTGGCGAAGGTCATCAGGCCGAGCTCCATCATCCCGACCAGCGCCAGTATGAACACCGGCGCGACCATCGCGTATTCGAGCGCCGCGGCGCCGCCCTCGTCGCGGGTGAAGCGGCCTCGAAGTCGTTTGAGCCACCCCGGCATCGGCTTACTCCGCGACCCTGAGGTTGGTCAGGATCTGGCCGATCGAGTGGAAGGCGTCGGCGAGCTGGTCGTTCGACGGCGAGTGGTAGTAGTAGTCCGGCTGGGTCGCGCAGTTGCGATAGAGGTCCTGGGTCGCGGCATTGGGCGACGGGCCGAAGGTGATCGAGAAGATGACGATCCCCTGGGCCTTCATCGCGGTGCAGATGTTGGAGAACCGCGTGTTGATCTCGGCCAGGCCCTCGGCGAGCGTCGCGTAGCCGAATTCGTTGAGCCGGCCGTAGGCGGTGTAATCCGAGCCCTCGGGGCCGACACCGTTGTTCGGCGAATGGTTCGGCCAGTCGTAGAACTGGTTCTGGCCATCGGTCAGCACGACGACGACCTTGTCCATCAGCGGATCGTCGTAGTCGAGCGGCAGGTTCATCGGGCTCACCGGGTCGCCGCCGTTGCTCCACAAGCCGCGCCACGCCGGCGACAGCACCCGCCAACCCCAAACCAGGCCGAGATTGCTGGTGGTGCCGCCGCGGTGCCACGGCAGCATCTCGTCGATCGCCGCGGTGACGACGGACTTTTCGGCCACCAGCGAGGTGATTTCCGGCCCGCAGCCGAGATTCGGTCCGGTGCCGTCGTTCTGGGCGCCGTTGCTTTCGTCGACCGCGGGCCATTGGTTGTCGACGTCGGCGGCGAAGTAATAGGACGTGAACGGCTCGACCGCCGGCGGCGTGTCGTTCTGGTCGAGCGGTGCTGTGCGGGCCTCGACGCAGCCCTTCCATTCGGTCGGCTCGAACGGGCTCGGGCTGTCGAAATAGCGGTCGCCCGCATCGAGCCAGGCCGACCGGTCGGCGCCCACATTGACCGTCGCGGTGTAGGGAACCAGTGCGACGTAGAGGCCGTTCACCGTCTCGTCGTCGCCATAGATGATGTCGATCAGGTCGCGGGAAGCACTCTTCATCGCGTCGATCTTGCCGCCCGATCGCATCGAGCCGGTGTTGTCCATCACCAGCGCCAATTCCATGCCCCGGTTCTGGCGCACGATCACCGAGCGCGCGCTGACCACCACGTCCTCGTTGCCGAACAGCCGCATGAAGGTGGTCGGGACGGTGGCGCTGCCGGTGACCGTGATGGTCTCGCCGGCCTCGTCCACCGCGATGGTCGGCGGGGCGACCGTGGAATCCATGTAGCCGTCCGGGAAGTTGGCGTTGAAGAACATCGTGGCCTCGGCGTCCCGGGTCGGCGAAAACACCGCGCGGCCGGCGGCCAACCCCGCCGCGTCGAGCGATTCCGAGAGCCGCGATTTGACCGAATAGATGCGGGCGGAATCGTAAGCAATGCCGACGAAACCCACGACCGGGATGAGCGCCAGGGCAAAGAACATCCCGATGCTGCCATTCTCGTTTTTCCAGAACCCGGACATCTCGTTTAGCGATCCAGTGATAGTTACACCGCGCGAATTAACCGAGTTACCAAGTATTCATATATTTTATTTTTATGCAACAAATATAAACACTATTTTATTAAGTAATAAGCAACTATTACTTAATCATTTTGTTGCCATATTGCCGGTAAAATTCGATAAAATTGTCGCTAAATTTTTGCAACGCCGAATTGCGGTGCGATGACCCGATGGACCGGGTTCGCTTCGAATCGCTTAGTCAATTGTTTCCCAATGGGTTTCTGGCTATCATCGGCGCCCGAAGTAATTAACGGTGACGAGCCGCCGGGGGTCGGGCCGACACCGAGCGGAAACTCGGGACAGAGTTCGGGACAGGGCTCGGGACAGGGATGGAATCAACCGCCAAGAGCGCGCCTCGACAATCGGGCCTGAAGGATGAGCGCGACCGTTTCGTCGCCTTCGCCTTCGCCGGCGCGCACCTGTTGGTCGAGATCGACAAGGACGGCGTGGTGGCGTTCGCGTCGGGCACGTCGTGCGGCCTCGCGGGCGGCGACGTCGACCAGTTGGTTGGCCGTAACTTTTACGACTTCGTCCTCGCCGAGGATCAGCCCTTCCTCCACGAGTTGTTCACCCGGCTCGGTATCAACGGCCGCATCGAGCCGACCTGGGTCCGATTGCGCTCGTCGGGCGGCAACACGATCTACGCCTTGATCGGCGGTTCCTACTTGGTCGAGAAGCCCGGAAACTACTTCCTCGCGATCACCGTGCCGGCACAAATTCAGCACAAAGAGCCCAGGGTCGACGATACCGGGTTGCTGGACGAGGAGGATTTCGCCGCGGTCGCGAAGGAGCGGATGCAGGCGGCGAGCCGTATGGGCTTCGACCACAGCCTGACCTTCTTCGTGCTCGACAGCTTGGCGGAGCTCGGCAAGCAAGTCGACACCGGCATCAAGAACGAGGTGCTCGACGAATTGAGCGCCGTGTTGCGCGCCAATTCGGTCGGCGGCGATTCCGCCGGCGTGATGGAAGGCGGCAAGTTCGGCGTCGTCCACGACGCCAACGTCGATATCGACGAGTTGCGCGACCGGATAGCGGGAATTCTCGAGAAGCACCGCGGCGACAACCGGGCCGAGCCGGTCAGAAAGTTCACGATGGAACTCGACACCGCCGGCCTCAGCGAAGTCGACGCGACGAAGGCGCTGATCTACTCGATCCGCAAATTCGCCGAGCAGGGCGCGGACTTGGAGATCGACTCGCTGGAGAGCGGCGCCCAGAGCCTGCTCGACGACACCGCCGCCCGGGTCAGCCGGGTGCGCAACGTGATCGACAACCAGGATTTAGAGCTCGTCTTCCAGCCGATCATCGGCCTGTTCCGCGAGGACGTTCACCACTTCGAGGCGTTGACGCGGCTGACCGGCGTCTCCTCGCCGGCGCAGTTCATCGCCTTCACCGAAGAAGTCGGGATGATCGAGGATTTCGATCTCACGGTCTGCGGCAAGGTGGTGGAGAACTTGCTGGAGCATGCGGAAACCGGGTTTCATCCGTGCATCGCGGTCAACCTGTCGGCCCGCTCGCTCAACAGCGACCTGTTCGTCAGGCAGTTACACGAATGCATCAAACCACTCGGCCGCGCGAGCGATCAGCTGATGTTCGAGTTGACCGAGACACATGTCGTCGACGACATGCAGCGGATGGGCCGAATCCTGCAGGATTTTCGAAGCAAGGGGCACGCCATCTCGCTCGACGACATGGGCTCGGGCAATACCGCGCTCAGTATGTTGCGCCAACTGCAGATCGATTACGCCAAGCTCGACGGCCAGCTGATCCGCGACGCGGTCGAGGACGACCGCACGATGGCGCTCCTGAAGTCGATCATCGAACTTGCGCGCGGTCTCGGCACCCAGCTGATTGCCGAGCAGATCGAAACCGAAAGCCAGGCCCGGATGATGCACAAGCTCGGCGTCGAATTCGGCCAGGGCTACCTCTATGGCCGGCCGGTGCCCGACTGCCAAACCGAAATCAAGAAGCGCGATCCGGAGAAGATCAACGTCAAGCGCAAGGGCGCGCAGACGACCTGGGGCTGAGCCGCCGGGCCGGCCCCGCGCCGCGATGTGGACCGGACCAGTCCGGTCGTTTTTTTGCCATCGCCAGACCCGAAGGAGTTCCCCAATGAGCCGTTTACCCGAATTCGATCCGGACAGCCTGACCGAAGCCCAGCAGCGGGTCTACGAGAAGATCGCCGCCGGCCCGCGCGGCGGCGTGCGCGGCCCGTTCGCGCCCCTGCTGCTGTGCCCCGAGGTCGCCGACGGGGTCCAGCAGGTCGGCGCCTGGCTGCGGTTCGAGGGCAGTCTTTCGGGCGATTTACGCGAACTCGCGATCCTGATCACCGCCCGGGTGTGGTCGGCGCAGTACGAGTGGTATGCCCATGCGCCGATCGCGGAAAAGGAAGGCCTCGACCCGACGATCATGGCGGCGGTCGCCGAGCGCCGCGAGCCCGACTTCAACACGGAAGCCGAAGCGACGGTTTATGCCTACTGCCAGGAATTGCACGGCGACCACCGGGTCAGCGACGCGACCTATGGGCAGGCGGTCGCCGAGTTCGGCGAGGCGGGGGTGATGGAGCTCACCGCGCTCTGCGGCCACTACACGACGGTGGCGATGACGCTCAACGTTTTCGGTATCGAACCGCCGGAAGGCGAGAGGCCGCTGCCGGATTGAACGACGGCCGCTGCCGGATTCATACCACTAGTGCCGGGTCGGTCCGGTCTTGATATTGCGCAGGGTCTCGAAGCCCTGGCGCATGTCCGAGATGATGAAGTCGGCGCGCTTGATCGGGCCCGACGTCCCGCTGTCCGGGAACCGCGTGGTCCAGGCGTTCATCTTGACCGTGAGCGCGCACAGCACGCCGCCCATCACCGTGTGATTGCTCTCGATCAGGTCCTCGACCTCGCGGAAACGTTCGGCGTTGAAACCGGACCACATCGCCTTGGTGCTCGATTCGACCGTTTGGAACCGTCCGGCGAGCAGCTTCGTCATGTTGTTGATCGTCGTGCGGATTTGTTCGCAGATCTTCAGCAGCTGACGGTCGTGCCGCAGCTTCCAGTCGTTGTTGATTTCGTCGATCGAATCGAAGAAGTCGATGATCGCCGGCTTGATGCCGTCGAGGCATCGGCGGTAATAGCAAACCGAGAGAAACACCTCGCTGTAGTCGTTGAAAAAGACCGGCACCTGCTCGATCGGAATGTCCAGTTTGCCCGCGACGTCGGTCAGTCGCGCTCGCGTCTTCTCGACGTCCGGATCGTGGAACAGCGCGGTCAAGTCCGCGAGGCTATGCACCTGTGCGTCGGCGCCGCCATAGATGTTGACGATCAGGGGTTCGGTGAATTCGCGCATGTAATCCGCGAGCTCGCGCTTCTTACTTTCCGAGACGTCGAGATCGTCGGCGTCGCGCACCTGGATATCGTTATCCTTCAGCAGGATACGCAGGCTGTACATGTCGTAGCTCGGCAGGCTGGCGAGCTTGCGCAGGATCGGGAAGTCGGGATGCGCCACGTTGCGCTCCCACCCGAAGGCGGTGCCGATCGAATCGACATCGATCTGGCCGCTGCCCATCTTGTCGTCCTTGAAGATCTCGACCACGCTTTCGAGCCGCGCGTTCTTGATCATCCGGGCTCCCTGAAGCCCCGTCGTTCGGAAAGGGAACAGCGCAAGCGGCAGGACGTCCGGGGCGTCCCTGTCGATATCCGCGATAGTGCTCATGTCAAACCCCGCACTCGCTGTTTTCGCCATCGTACAGGCGCCGCCAAACCCGGCGGCGCTCCGTACAGCCAGTTACATAGTATGCAACCGCATATTGGCAAATTGAAGTTCAAAATCTGAAACCAAGCGAACGATT
>JASLSL010000150.1 GCA_030743445.1 Alphaproteobacteria bacterium | reverse complement strand
TGCCGGCGACCTCGAGCCCCGGCACCACCTGGGTGAACTCGTACAGCAGATAGGCCTTGCCGCAGCCCATGTCGAGAATCCGCATGCCGGCCTCGAGGCCGTAGTGCTTGGCCATCTCCTCGGCGACGACGCGCCAGCGGCCGTCGTAACTGTAGCCGCCGTAACCGTATTGCCGCGGCCCGTCCCAATAGTCCTCGCCGTATTGCTTGGCGATCGTGGCGCATTCCGCCTTGTCGTGCTCGACCACGCGGCCGACATAGTCGCGCTCGGTCCGCTTGTGCAGTTGGCCGACGAAATCGATCTCTTCAAGCATCCGAATTTGCCTCCGCCGCCGGTCTATGCGGCGGCCAGGACGTTCACAGCGTCGGCGATCGTCTTGGCGATCTGATGCGGCTGCAGGCCGCAGCGCTCCATCAACCAGTCCTGATCGCCGTAATCGTGGAGGAACACATCCGGGACTCCGAGCCGGCGAACCGGCGGCAGGCCGCCCTCGAGCCGTTCCGCCAGGAGCTCGACGACGGCGCTGCCGAGACCGCCGACAACGGTCCCCTCCTCGACCGTGACCAGCAGGCGGGCCTTGGCCGCCAAGCGCTGCAGCGCCGATCCATCCAGCGGTTTAATGGTCGGAAGGTGGAGTACGTCGCAGGCGATGCCGTCGCCGGCCAGTTCCTCGGCGGCGCTGAGCGCACGGCCGGTCATCACCCCGGTCGAGACGATCAGCACCGGGCCGAAGCGGCCGCCATTCGCTTCACGCAGGTGATAGGCCTTGCCGATTTCGAATCCGTCGGCCTCGCGGGTGACGATCGGGTCGCCGCCCTTGCCGAGCCGGATGTAGATCGGCCCCGGCCAGTCCAACGAGATCTCCATGAAGCGCCGCATTTCCTCGGCATCCGCCGGTGCCACCACGGTCATATTGGGGAGGGCGCGCATGATCGCCAAGTCCTCGATCGCGACATGGGTCGGGCCGAGCGGCGCGTAGACCAACCCGCCGCCATTGGCGATCAGGCGGACCGGAAGATTGTGGAGGCAAAGATCGACCGCGACCTGCTCGTAGCAGCGCCGCGTCAGGAAGGTGGCGATGGTGTTGATGTAGGGGATGAGCCCGTCCATCGCCATGCCCGCCGCCATACCGACGAAGTTGGCCTCGGCGACGCCTTCCATGTAATGGCGGTCGGGAAACTCCTGCTTCATCTCGGCCAGCAGGCCGGGGCTGAGGTCGGAGCCGATGAACACCACGCGTTCGTCGCGTTTCGCCAAGGCGTGGACCATGTCGATGCAGGTCTTACGCATCAACCCTGCTCCAGCGCGGCATGCATGTCCGCGATCAGATCCGCGTCGATCCGCGAGCGATGGTGCCAAGCGGGATCGTGCTCGGCGAAGCCGATGCCCTTGCCCTTGACCGTATGGCAAATCACGACCGAGGGTCCGTCGGCGGCGAGTGGCACACCCTCGAACGCGGCCCGTAGTGCGGTGACATCGTGCCCGTCGCATTCGGTTTCGGCGAACCCGAAGGCCCGCCATTTGTCGGCGAGCGGCTCCAACTCGAGGATTTCCGCGGTCGATCCGGCCGACTGAATCTTGTTGTAATCGATCACCGCGATGAGATTCGACAACCGGTGCTTGGCCGCGCACATCGCCGCCTCCCAGACCGAGCCTTCGTTGATCTCGCCGTCGCCCATGACGACGAACACGCGGCCTTGGCGCCCCTGCATGCGTGCCGCCAAGGCCATGCCGACGCCGATCGAAAGGCCATGGCCGAGCGCGCCGGTCGACGCCTCGACGCCCGGAACCAGCTCGGCCTCGGGATGGCCGCCGAGGATCGATCCCCTGCGGCAGAACGTCGCCAACTCGTCGACCGGGAAAAAACCCTTGTCGGCGAGGAGGACGTAAAGCGCCAGGCAGCCGTGACCCTTGCTGAGGATGCAGCGGTCGCGGCCGCTCCAACCGGGATCCTCGGGTCGGACATCGAGAACGTCGTCGTAGAGCACGCGCATGATCTCGATCAGCGACATCGCCGATCCGATATGTCCCCGCTCGCCGCCTTCGAGCGCGTCGACGACCATGCCGCGCAACGTCAGCGAGCGTTGGTCGAGCGGCGGGCTCGCGGGACTACGCGCCAGGGCGATCGGATCAGCAACCATTCCGGGGGCTCATAATCACTCCGAGGGCCGCGAGGTTACCCCAATACGACATGCGAAATCTCGTTCCAGTCGCGGCAGGCGGCGAATGGGCCCTCCGGCGGCTCGTCTTCGCCCGCGGCGAACAGGATCGCGTCGACATCTTCCGGAAAGGACGGATCATGGAACACTTCCGCCAGATCGTCGATGAAATGGCTGCAGCCAACTTCACAGATGCGGGCGATTTTCCCTGCGCGGTCGGGCTCGAAATGCACACGCTCCTCCGGAATTGCGAACCGCTCCGCATCGAAGAAGCCGTGTTCGGTCATCCAACGGCGCGCCGCTTGGTGCAGGTTGATGCGTTCGGAATCGAAATGCCCGAACTCGGTCTTGTGGCTGATCACCGAGACCGGGACGCCACGCTCGCGGCATTGGATGAGGAATTCCGCGACACCCTCGATCAGGGCCGCGCGCGACATCAGCTTGCCGTAGACCTGGCCCTGCAGGCGCTGCCATCCGATATCGCCCTCGGGCCCCGAGCGGATGGCGTCGCGAATTTCCTTCTTCGTGCCGATGAAGGCGTCGGGCAACAATCCCGCTTCCCGGCCCGCTTCGAGAAAGACCCGATCGTACCCGGCAACGGTGTTGTCGAAATCGAGTCCGATATGCGCTGGCGGCGGCATCCGGTATCAATCCGCTTTTGTGCCCGGCCGCCAGCCGACCAGGATGTCGATCATGGCGCTCAACAACGCCATGTGGGCGAGCTCGACGAAGCCGTATTCCGCCGACGGGACATAATAGTTGAGGGTGCCGAGTCCGCGAAGCGGATTGCCGGCGTCGAAACCCGAAAATGTGTACAAGCCAGCGCCATGGTCGAGCGCGACGCGGCAGGCGGCGAGGATGTTATCCGATTGGCCCGAGCTGCTGATCGCGACGAGGACATCGCCGGCCCTGATGTGGAGCGCCAGTTGATGGGCGAAGACCTGGTCGTAGCCGAGATCGTTGGCGAGGCAGGTCAACATCGCCGGATCGTTCAAAGCCGCGGCACGGATGCCGCCGCGTTTGGAAAAGTCGACGGCCATATGGCTCGCAATGCCCGCACTGCCGCCGTTGCCGATGAAACGCAGCGTATTGCCGGCTTCGTTGGCAGCGGTCACCGCTTCGATCGTTCGCCCGATTCCATCGCCGAGCGCGACCGCCTCGCCCGCGGCGTCGGTCACTTCCGTGTCGAGCGGCAACTGGCCCGCGATACGAAAATAGTCGTTGATGATGTCCTGCATCGCCGAGCTCGTTATTTCAGCAGGCTGACGATCGCGTTCTTCACGGCGCCCTTGTCGACCGCCTGGCGGTGACCGACGACCCCGGTCTTGATCCCGCCGACGACATTGCCGATGAACCCGACTTCCTTGGCCCCGCCGCCGATCGCGTATAGCGGTGCGGTTACCGCCAGGAAGGCGTCGCCGGCGCCGATCGTGTCGACCGGCGTGTGGGCGAATGCCGGCACGTGGGTGACGCCGTCGTCTCGGCTCCAGCACAGCGAACCCCGACCACTCAGCGTGACGGCGATTCGCCCGCACCGCACGCTTTCGGGCAGGCGTTTCGAGATGATGCTCTCCATGTCCTCGTTCTTGTCGTGGACGGCGAGCCGCGCCTCGCCCTCGCCGACGCACAGATAGTCCGCGCGGCGATACTTGGTCACCACGCTATAGCCCATGTTTCCGGCATTCGCCTGGACGTTGATCGCCAGGAATCTGGCATTGTCCTCGACCGCCTCGATGACCGGCTTGACCATCAGTCCGTGGCCGAAGTCGCAGACGATGACGACGTCGAAATCGCCGCATCGCGCGGCCACGTAATCGGCGATATCGGCGCCCAGCGCGTCGTCGAGCAGGCTGTCGTCCATGTAGTAGACCTCGAACAACTTGCGCAGGGTCGATTCCTCGACGAAGCGGCGCTTGCGAACGGTCGGACGCTTGTCCTGGAAATACGGTTTCAGCGCGATGTTCGGGTGCAGGTGCTCGTTGACCAGAAATTCCTGGCTCTCGGGCCCACCAAGATAGGTGACGACCTCGACGTCGTCGCAGAACCCGGCCAGATGGTTCGCCGCGGCAATGACGCCGCCGGCGAAGACCTCGCGGTCCCGGTAGAGCGCCGCGATGATGCTTTCCTTCGACGGTTTGCCGATCGTGTCGACGTAGTCGTACTCGTCGATGATGGTCTCGCCGATCATCAGCACCTTCAATCCGGCGAGCCGGTCGAGCAAGCCCAATACCCGGTCCGACCCGTCGTTGTGGCGCAGATCGTCCAGGAAGGCGCGCGCCTCGGGGTCGTGAATGTCGAAGTACTCGTTGATCAGGCCCGATGAACTGAACGTGACCTCGTCGGTGAACACCAGCCGGCCGCCGTGCTTCTCGGCGATCTCGCGTTCGATGCCGATCATGCCGGTGACGTCATCCTCGACGTTGGCGTATTCCTTGCCCTTGACGTAGATGTCGGGTTCGATCGCCTCGATCAGCGATTCCGCCGTGGGCGCGTTGTTGATCCCGGTCCAGTCGACATAACCGAGAGCGGCCAGCATTTCCGCTCGTATGGTCTGCGGGAAAACCGGCCGGCCCGGTCCTTTTTTCACGAAACTGTCGGCCGTCACGGTAACGATCAGAACGTCGCCGAGACGCCGCGCCGCCTCGAGGTGGCGGACATGACCCAAATGCAACAGGTCGAAAACGCCATGCGCGAGCACGACCGTTTGCCCCTGATCCCGGGCGTGGCGGCTGATCTCGGCCAGTTCCGCAACGGTCTTTATCCGGTCGCGCGCGCTGCCGGCCTCGCCGGGCGGGACAGCGCCGACCTCGTCTGACATATCGTTGGCGTTCATCGGTTCGATATCACGCCGCCCTCAGCGCCCTCATGGTACGCACATTATAATACCGGTCGTCGTCGAAACTGTTCGGCAGAGCGCCGGTGCGGAATGCCTGGCATAGGTCGCGGATCGCGTCCTCGACGGTGAATTCGGGCACGAAGCCCAGCTTTTCGGCGATCTTGTCCGAATTGACCCGGTACGACCGGTCGTCATCGCTCGGCGTACGCTCGATGTCGATCGGCGCGCGCTCCGGGAACTCCTCCTCGACGACACGTTTCACCAACTCGGCGATCTCCAAGACCTTCATGTTGCGATAACCGACGTTGAAAGTCTCGCCCGCGATCTTCTCGGCCGGAAGATCGAGCAGAATCTCGTAGAGCCGCACCATATCCTTGATATGCAGGTTCGGGCGGTACTGTTCACCGCCGAACACCGTGATCTCGCCTTTGTTGATCGCATGATTGGTCAAGATGTTGACGGTCAGGTCGAGACGGCAGCGCGGGGCATAGCCGCAGACCGTCGACGGCCGGACGGTGGTGCAGGTGAAGCCGGGCGCCTGATGCTTGAACAGCAGCGGCTCGCACAGTCCCTTGAACTTATTGTAGTGGGTCAGCGGCACCAGCGGGTGGTCCTCGCGGACATCGGGCGCGTCCGAGACGCCGTAGACCGAACTCGTCGAGGCGTAGATGAAACGCCCGACCCCGGCCTGTTTGGCGGCGGCGACCATCGGCTCGAAGCTGTGGTAGTTGATCGAGATCGACAGCCCGTCGTCGAGCTCGAAGCTCGGGTCGTTGGAAATGCACGCCAGGTGGATGACCGCGTCGACACCGGCGCAGGCGGCGCGGAACCTGTCGGTGTCGCGGATATCGCCCTCGACCGAGGTCAGCGCCGGATCGCCCGTGTGCAGGTGCTCGGCGCCGAAATACATGATGTCGTAAACCACGACCTCGTATCCGGCGGCCAACAAGCTCGGCGTCAGCAGGCTGCCGACATAACCCGCGCCTCCGGTTATCATTACTTTTTTGGCCATTGAGTTCTTTGCTTTACGTGTTGGGGCCTTGGCTCGTGCCGCCGCGCCAGTAGGGTTGCCGCGGAATTCCATGCGTCTATCCCGTCGGCATGCAAAGTTTATTCCCTAAATGAGTGAATTTCGACCTGTTCCTGGCTATAAACGCGGCTGGAGGGGCGTGAAATAGGCTGAAGTTGCGAATTTCCTCCTTCCCTATTAATACTCTGATCGCCTCCGGCGGCAGTGATTGCGATTGCCGCGTGTTGGACGGCGGGTGGGCACGATGAGCGAACAACCGCTATTGGTTACCGGTGGCGCCGGGTTCATCGGCGCGAACTTCGTTCTTCACT